>JANOKO010000183.1:0-3204 GCA_031419335.1 Planctomycetota bacterium | reverse complement strand
TTGGGAACGAGATTGCAAAAAAGTCGGATGAACCAGCTTTTCGGGACGGATGGGCTGTGGTAGCCTGCTCTCACCATCAAGCCTCTGACGCTTGGGTGTACTCTGTGTCACCTCGCGAAGTCTCAACGCGTCTATCTGCCGGAGGGTTTGATGTCAGTCTCCAATGAAGATTCCGCTCTCCCCGCCACTTCGAAGGCGGATCGCTACTATCAGCCATCGGGCCGCATTCCCGCGATGGGAGCCTCCGTCATGTTTGGGACGGGGCTTGTCGGGGCTCTGGTTCTGGCGTTCCTCTACGCGTTAATCGACTACTACATCCCGTCGTTCAAGCTGCGTTTTATGGCCTCGCTCGCGTTTTGCATGGCAATCGGGTGGTGGGGATCTAAATGTTCCAAGTGGGGAAAGATTCGACACCGGGGGTACAGTGCGCTGGTCGGTTTCTGTATCGGCGTGTGTACTCTGTACTTCGCCTGGATGTGGTTCGTGTTCTTGCTTTCCGGGTGGGATCCGCGAGTGCTGTTCCCCCAACCGATGGCTCTGTGGAGTTTGATTGAGGAAATTCGCAATCAAGGTCTCTGGGCCGTTAAGGATGCAGTGATTTCACCAGGCCGTCTCGCCTTTTTCTGGTCTGTGGAAGCCTTCTTAGTCATCGGTATCAGCACGCTGGTCGCCTCGACCCCCACCGACCCCTTCTGCGAAAGCTGTCACAGCTGGACGAAGCCAGCCGCCCCGCACCTGTGCGGACTGGATGACCCGGCAGTTCTAGTCGCTCAACTGGAATCTGAAGATTACGAGACTCTGCCCACAGTGCTTTCTCGGCCGGCTGCGGAGACATGCTTCGTCTTCACCGTACATTCCTGCCCGCACTGCGATGAGTCACACTACTTAAATCTCGAACTCCGGACGATCAATCCGGAGAACAAGGAGAGTTCCGATCGACCGATCTTGCAACATCTTTCGATTCCCGCCGATGTTGCTGAAATAGTCCGGTCAGCGAAGACCCTGCTGGCCGCCCCCGAGTCCACAACCGATTCGTGAGTGGCTCGTTCGCGGGGTGAACCTTTGAAGAACAGCAAGGTAAGTCCGGCAGTACCTGATCGCTCTTGAGAGTATGCACATTCTCCAACTCGGAAGCGTTAGTCAGAGCCTGGCGGAGTGGCCCAGGTTCCGCTACGGCTACCTGGATGCCAGCGGCACTGGAGGTTCAACGGGGGCGACGTTCGACGGAGAATCTCCTCCAGCTGCGCCGCCCCGGTAGGGTACAAAGCGACCCAACCGAGGCCACCCTGCGGAACTTGGGAACGAGATTGCAAAGCAGAACCAAGGCCACCCACGTCTCACTCGACAACGATCTTCCAGGTGCCCAAAACATGCGAGTCTGGGGTATGAGGTGTGCCAGGTTCCACTTCGGGCTCACCTCTCCAATATCCATAGATACGAAACTCGTAGTTGCCTCGCCGTGTGGGGGCCTGAAATTCCTGCTTCCATGAAAATGATCGTTCGTCGCAATCGACTAGCGTGTCGATCGACCTGTCCGATTCGAAATAGACTTCGACAACATCTTCGTTATTGCTCCCCGCGCGAACAATCGTCGTCACCAAAAACATAGTGAGATACTTGATCTCTGTGCCAGCCTTTGATCCAACGGGAGGTTTCAACAATCGCCCCATCTTACTCGGAAAACCGTAAATTCCAACGGTTTTCCCCTCACAACGCATCACAACATGTGATCCCGCCTGAAGCGTAATCGTATCGCTCGTCTGTTCGATAGAGTCCAAAGTCAGCGAAGTGATCAGACACCGCGAATTATTGACTTTCGCAGGAGTCGGGGCGAGCGCGGGGCCACAACCCGTCAATCCGATGAGAAACAATCCAAGCCAAAACCCCAAGTATCCTTGCCTAGAAGTCATTCTCGGTTTCCCCTCCGGCCACGGATCCGATGGCCATCCACACTTCTTGGGAAATCGACTCCGATGCCCATCGCACAGCTCCGTCGCACATCAGAAGATTGACGCCTCCCGGATGATTACTGGATGGCGTGGTAATAATCATCGGAAGCGGCGCTATGACTGTATCGTCTTTGTAATTCCCCTTGTTGTAGCATGACTTTCCGTTCGGGGTAATAACATGAGTATACACCGGCCCGAAGGTGATAAGCACAGCTCGTGCCACTCGGGTTGCGGCGCGACAATCATCTGCAAATTGCTGGTGATACGACACGTCCGGCCATCGCCTCGATACATAGTAGTATTCAGTTCGAATGTCACCAGTCTCGTTTTGTATCCTATTATCGATCTGAATGGGGTTCAGTCGTTCGCTCATACATGCGGAGGTGGATAAGCCATCCGAAATGGATTGAGACGACTTTGTATGGACAAAGCCGAGATCCGTGTTACTTTTTTGATTCCCCAGGTTTTTCCAATAGCTGGTGTAAAAACTTCTGTCCGACACGTAAAGGTTATCACTCGGGCAGGCGAACACCGCTGGCCATTGCCCATCCGGCAATTCGGGGCTATCGACATAACCATTGAACTCTCCAGCATGCCAACTCCCTTCACTGGGGAATCGATTGTTTGTGGCATGAAACGAATGAACCGCTTTGCCGAGTTGACTGAGGTTGGATTTGCACGTGATGTTTCGTACTCGTTCACGAGATCCCTGGACCGCCGGAAGAATCATCGCGACGAGCAATGAAAGTATGGCGATTGAAACCAATAATTCCACGACTGTGAAACCTCGCTGAGGCGAAATCCTTACGTTACAGCGAGGCGTCATCATAGCGATCCTTTGCTATCGGGGAACACATCATCACACATCGCGATGAATCACTAGGGAACGGAATAGCCCGGAAGGGGAGTCCAAGCTGTCGCTGGTCCAATCCCTGAAATCGGAACGAACCGCATCTTATGGTTGTAAGTTGCTCCGAGTCCATAAACCGGTGAAATGGGTGCGAAATCGTAATCTGGCAAAGTCAAGTTGGTCAATTGGGTGATGCTGAAGGGATTGGATTGATCCACTGGGGGGGGCCCGATTCGAATGGTCCAAGTGCCTACTACCTCAACTTGATCAGTAGTCGGCTTGTATCCCCTATAATGCCGCAACGGGTTACCAGTGGTCGGGTATGTCGGTGAATTGTATCCGGTAGGGTATTCGCCACCCCCAGAGGATTGTGCCGACGCCGGGTCACAGAAGCACAGAAGCACA
>JANOKO010000182.1:0-1021 GCA_031419335.1 Planctomycetota bacterium | reverse complement strand
GGCGGACAGGCTGCCATTCGCATCGTGGAACGGGTCCGTGAGTTGAGCGACGAAGAGGCCGCCGCCCTGGTGACATTGTGCGGGAATCCACAGATCGCCCGCCTGCTGACGGAGATCCTGGATGAACTTCGAGCATCGGTGGCGATTCAGGCTCCCGAGGAAGCCCAGACCCGCGACCTGCAACGGTTCTCTGCCGCCCTGACCCGACTCTGGACCCCGCTGATTCGACCGTACGTGGAACTCCAGTTGATACGCCTGGCAACTGTCAAGAAACCACCGACTGCTTAAAGCAGTGGAGTGGTCAGTCGTTGTCCAGAGTGGGAGACATTCCAATGATTGAGCGGGCGCTCACGAACCTGGACCTCTGGATGTGGGAGTACCCAGACAACCCCAGGAACTATCCTGGAGTTCATCTAACCGGTCGTACCGCAACTTGCGACACCCTGGCCGAGTGGCTGATTCGGATGCAAGAGACTCCGGGGGAAGTAAGAAGAACGATACCGCTTCGTCCCTTGCAGAGAGCCGATGTGGCGAAAATCTCGGGCAGGCTGCCGAATCGGTGGTTTACAAAACTCGAACTGGCAGTCTTGCCAGAGCGGGATGACCTGAAACAGATGTCAATCCGATCGGAGGGTGAGCGGGTCATTGTGGAAGTGACGCCAGCAAGAATCGGAGACTTGATTCAGGGGATTCGCGATGTCCGAGCTGGGACGGGTGATTATGCAATCAAACCCCTGGGAGATCGGGCAGCCGGAGAGCAACTGGGACAGATTGACCGGGGGTCACTGTGCTTGTGGTTCTGGCCATGCTTTGGGAACATAGCGACCAATTGAGGAGCGGTTGAGCAGTGTCTGATCACTCTGTACGCCTGACTCACTACTCCCTACTCCCTATTCCCAATAAAAAAACACCTCGCGGAGATTGCTCTCCGCGAGGTGTTAAAAGTTCCCGGCAATGACCTATTTTCACGCCTTGCGGCACTATCGTGGGCTCCAGCAGCTTAACGGTCGTGTTCGGAATG
>JANOKO010000181.1:0-3892 GCA_031419335.1 Planctomycetota bacterium | reverse complement strand
CGGAGGCACGGAGAAAAGCAATTTCGCGTCCACTGGCCCAAGGCTCCACGAAGACGAATCGACAGAAGCTGGTACGCTGATGATCGTCCTCTGCCCTGCCACCCTCGCGAGAATCCTTCCGCCTCTGCTCCAAATACCCTGCACCGTGCCTCAGTGGTGAATTCCTGCCTACATTTCTGATGCACATACCGCTGCGGCCCCGACAACAGAGCCGCCACCCGCCGAGATTCCAAAACACCCAGCTGGTCCAAAGCACGCCCCCCGTATGTGTCCAAGTGAAGCGTGATCCCTTACAAGTACACACCGAAGGCGGGTCTTTCTGCAGAGCGGTGAATCATCCGCGCTCATTTCATCCCGAGTTGTGGAGAGGAATATGAATAGAAGCACGCGAAGGAAGCCAAGGGCTCCCTTCGAAGTTTCTGGACTTCCTTGCGTCCTCTTGTTCAACATCGAATCGGGTGGTTCATTCGGACCAGTTCCTTATAGCCCTGATCGCTCTCCCGGCTCTCCGCACTGAATTTGAGCCTGTTGCAATGCTTGAGCCATCTGAGTCAGAGCGGGCAAGGCGACATTGATCCGCTCAAAGATCGGCCGGATGTGCTGCTCTTCAAAGTGCTGGGCCATCCCGTCGTTCCAGTGATCGCGCACGCCCCCCCACGCGATTTGCATTTGCTCCATCGCATCTTGCATGCGTCCACTGGCGGCCACAATGTTTCCGGGGTGCATAGAAGTTCCAGAACAAGGTGATCGATTTCACAATCCCTGAATGAGCGTGAAGACTCCAAAGCCCATCATGACTACGCCCAGGAGGCCGTAAAAGATTCTAGCTCCGTTGCGACCAAAGATCGCCACAAAGAATGCAGCCTTGCTACTGCTGAAAAACCAATCCGCATCGAGTACGGAGCAGATCGTTGCAAAGGCTCCGCCAGCCATGAGAATCCCAAAAATCAGCCAGGGGCTTTCCTTGTCTTGGGCGAGCAGGAATAGGTGAGTCATCTCGTCGTCTCCAGATTGCACTGATTTCGAAGGTTCAGATACCTCTGTCCGAGAATATACGGCCTGATTTGGGCAGAAACAAGAACGGGAGATCCAGGCGAGATGCCCGTACCTCCCATGCGCTCGACACGCGATTCAGAATGACTACGCCCTCTTCGTCATCTCATCCCGCACCGTCTCCAGCAGTTTTTTCGTGGCACGGATTCCCGCGTACTCATCGAGACCGCTGCCTTCGTACTCGATTCCGACGTACCCTCGGTATCCCGCGTCAAGAACGATCTTCATCATCTTGCGGTAGTCGGTGTGGATCTCGTTCCCCATCTCGTCGAAGTCGTGCGACTTGGCACTGACGGCGTGGGCAAACGGCATGAGTTCCTCAACCCCCTTGTAACGGTCGTACATTTCCTTGTCGTTGAGCCGGAAGTTGCCAAAGTCAGGCAGCGTTCCGCAATGTGGGTGGTTGACCTGTTTCATCACACTCGCCAGCCACGCTCCATTCGATGAAAGGCCGCCGTGATTCTCCACGATCACGCTCAGTTGGACTTTCTCCGCATATTCCGTGAGCCGGCCCAGTCCATCAGCTGCCCGTTCGATCTGCTCCTCATAACTTCCTCCGCTGGCAGCGTTGACCCGCACCGAGTGACACCCGAAGAAGGCCGCGGCGTCAACCCACTGCTTATGGTTGTCGATGGCCTGCGTCCGTTTGGCCTCATCGGGATCGCCCAGATTTCCTTCGCCGTCCACCATGATGAGCAGGGTCTTCACACCCAGATCGCTAGCGCGCTTCTTCATCTCTCCCAAGTAGGCTTGGTCCTTACCCTTATCCTTGAAGAACTGATTGACGTACTCGATCGCCTCAATGCCGAACTCTTCCTTGGCGATCTTGGCGAAGTCCAGATTATCGACCTTCTTCCCCTGTAATGCCCGATGCAACGACCACTGCGCCAGCGAAATCTTGAAGAGTGGTGCCTCTGTCGAGGCCCAACCCAACCTCGGCAGCACACCAGCTGTGGCAGCTGCGGATGCCGCATAGGCGGACCATTTCAAGAAATCGCGACGAGATGATCCACGCATGTTGCCACTCCCAGTGCTTCCACCCTCAAACATCAGCAACCACTCGGTCGCTGGTCCATACCACACACCGCTCAGCGTCCCAAGAAGGGGGCCGCGTGTCAAACGAAACTGTCGACTCCTTAGAGTCGCTGTGCGGCAGATCTAATACCGAGGCACCGTGGGGTCAATCTCCAGCGACCATTGCTCGATGCCACCGGCCAAGCTGCGGGCCTTGTCAAAGCCATTCTTGCGGAGCCAACTCGCCACACGCAGGCTGCGACCGCCATGATGGCAGTGGACGATGATTTCGCGGTCTTTGTGCGGCTCCAATTCGCCGACGCGGGCGGTGAGTTCGCTCATGGGCAAGAGTGTCGCTCCCGCGATGCGACAGGTTTCGTACTCGGCTGGCTCGCGGCAGTCGATGAAGAAAAAATCATCTCGCAAGTCCAGACGCCGCTGAACGGTGGCACAGTCAATTTCGATGGGAAGCGGAACGGACATACAGAGCCTCGGAATCACCAAGTGGGCCAGTGGGGAGTCGATCCAGAATCGGACCGCAGACTTCACGATCCAATCGCGCGTCGCAGCAAATTGTGCGTGATTTTCTGCACTCGCTCGTCCGGTCCATGCGGGCGGCTCCAATGGGACCAGGGGAGCATCTGGCCGGGCGGGCTGGAGAGATCCTGGCACCAGAAGATCGTCGAGGCGTTGAAGACGAAATTATTCTTTGGGCCGGGGTAGATCGTGGCGGTCCAGTGCTGCGGGTTGACGCCGATCTGGAGGGCGGTGCCTTCACCGACGATTTCCAGGCCGGGGATGTCTGGAGGGGGATCACCGTGGTATTCCCAGCCGATCAGTCCGGGGATGCGATCACCTTTCCGCATACCGGTCCCTTCGAAGATCCAGTGCTCGGGCTTGGTGCAGATCCAGTCCCCCCCACCATTGACCGGCTCGACATTCCTCGCCCCCATCAGGTATCCCTCATCCGGTCCACGATGCGGAAACGGGCCGTGGTCCCGGTGCCGGTCCTCCGCGTACTTGTAGTTGCCGCCGTACGGCCCGCCACGGAACATGATGCGGTTCGGGCGACCGTCATGGCTCTCGCGCAACGGGGTTACCCAGCAAACCGAGTTCCCGGAAAAGAACATCAAGTTCACTCCCTCGTCTCGCAGCTTGACGACACTCTCGTACTGCCGGATGTCCCAGTATTCGTCATGCCCGTTGCTCAGGAATGCCTTGCATTTCAATCCTCGATCGGGCTTCAGCATGTCGCTGTTTGAGCAGTACGCCACGTCGTACCCGTGTTGCTCCAGCCAGTACGCCATCGGGAATTCAAAGCACAGCCACTCCCCCGACCCGATCGACTGTGGGTTCTCGTAAATTTGCGAGTACTTACCGTAGGGCCGATCAAAGCTGACATCGGCCCACGGCCCCTGATTCCCTTTCGGATGCGTGTAGACCGAGTATTTGCTCGGCCATTGGTTGTAGGCTTGCCACGTATTATCCGAACATTGCAGCAGCACATCTGCGGGCCTGTCATCGGTGACAATGAACACCACGTAGCTCTGCCAGTACCCCTTCGCCGGATCGTTCTCGATCAGGCTCAACCGACCCAGATACACCCCGCTGACCCAGTCCTCAGAGATTTTTTGCGATGTGGTGGCCTCCCACCGGCACGCATGCAGATCCTTCTCGCCGATCTCGGGGACCGGCTGGGTCTTCCCCTCGAAAGGTCCCAGCGTGGTCATCAGCCTGGCTCCTCGTCCCCCATAATATCCAGTGCGAAAGATCTCGATCCGAAAGGGGCGCGGAGGATCGGTCGAGACCAAAATGTCGATCGATT
>JANOKO010000180.1:0-1638 GCA_031419335.1 Planctomycetota bacterium | reverse complement strand
CAGCAAAACCCCGGAAATCGGATACCCCAGAATCTGGCCGTGAATCATCCGCGCTAAGGAGTTGGACTGTCCGTCAAACCGACTGCACCTCATGTTGCTCGGCAACCCAGACACTCAAAGCAGCGTCTGGGCCACCCCGTCACACCTCAGTCCTCGCTGCTCTTGATCATGGTCTGATCGAGCATTCCCTCGGTTTGAGTCGACGGGCTGTTCCCGGGTGAGCTGCCCGGGGGCACACCTCGGTCATGTCGGCCCCACCAGGCATCGGCATCTTCAATGGACCAGCCACTCGCGGTCGGACACTTCAGCAGTTGCAAGGCCAGATCGCGGGCCGTTTGCGGACGCTTGGCTCGCGATTTCTCCAGACAGGCCATGATTGCGGATTCCAGATCCTGAGACACCGGTCGTCCCAGTCGGACTGAGGGGAGTACCGGGGTCGCACTGACATGCTGCTGGCACAGCTCGACAATGTTCTGAGCATCGAAGACCGGTCGCCCCGTCAGCAGGAAATAGCCCACGGCTCCGACCGCGTAGATGTCGCTTCGTGCATCGATGGCATTGGGAGTCTGGATCGCCTCCGGAGACATGTACAGCGGCGTCCCGGTCAGCGAGTTGGCTGCGGTGAGTCCCGCGTTTTTGTCCTCGTCGAGTGCTTTGACGAGCCCGAAGTCGAGAACCTTGGCGACGTCGGGTTCACCGCCCCGCCGGTTGAGCATGATGTTGGCGGGCTTAATGTCGCGGTGGACGAGTCCTAGCGAATGCGCCTCATACAGTGAGCCGCAGACCTGCTGCAGGATATGGATCACGCGAGATTCCGGCTGGGGTCCGTACTTGTCGACAAGAACTTGCAAATCGATCCCGTCGAGGTATTCCATGGCGTAATAGAAGACCCCTTCCTCGGTGCGTCCGTAGTCGTAGATCGCGACGGTATTCGGGTTGTTCAACTGGCAGGTGATCTGGACCTCGCGCTCGAAGCGTTCGATCGAGCCCTCGTTGACTTTTTCGAGGTCCAGCATTTTGATGGCGGTGGGCCTGCGGAGAATGGCGTGGAAGCCCTTGTAGACGACCCCCATGCCCCCGGAACCGAGCTTCTTCTCCAGCCGGTACTGTCCCAGCTTCTGCGAAGCAATGGCCTGCTTTTGAGCTTCCTTTTGCATCCGCGCCACGACCACTGTGAAGACGAAAATCGCCAGCGAACTCAATCCGAGGAGCGCATACAGTCCCCAGAATGTCCATTGCAGGATCGTCAGCGGACGGTACGCCTCGTCGACATCCATTTCGGTGACGACGCCCATTTTGTAGGTCGAATTCCACTCCCAGGCTCCAATCACCGGCACCCCTCGGTAGTCGGGATACCCTTCGACATCGACCCCCGATTCGCCCGCGATCGACTTGGCTGCCATTTTCGTGAGCGGATGCTGAGCCCGTCGCAGGGAAGATCGGAAACCGGTCATCATGTTGCCGCCGGGATCACGGATCTGAATGTTCAGAATCGATTTGGAGTGTTCCTTGTCAGGCAACAGCCCCAAGAGGATCAGATCCTCATCAAAACGGCTGTTGGAGACCATCAGTCCGGTGCTGTTAAAGGCATAGGTCTCTCCCGAATTTCCAATCCGTCCGAGTTGCAAAATGCGGGTG
>JANOKO010000179.1:0-1861 GCA_031419335.1 Planctomycetota bacterium | reverse complement strand
GCCGGCGCGTTCGCTGCCTTGGCATCTGCAAGGCGCTTCTCTGCGGCAGCGCGTCCATCGGTCATGCCTTTTGCCGGATTGCCTCCCGAGCAGGCCCGCAACGCCAAACACGTCGATAACCGCTGTGATGTGTATGCCCTCGGTGTGACGCTCTATCACTTCCTGACGGGCAAGGTTCCGTTTGCCGGGGACTCGATCGTCGAACTGATTACCAATAAGGATAAGGGCATTTTCCAGCCAGCCCATCGCGTCAACTCGCAAGTCCCTGAACGGCTCAGCCTGATTTGTGACAAGGCAATGGCGAAAGACCCCAAGCACCGCTATCAACATATGCGGGAACTCGTCAAGGACTTGGAGTCGCTGGGTCTGGCGGGCGAGGCGCTCTCGTTCATCAACGACCCGAATCGGCAGGTGGCCCGCCGTGGGAGTTCGTCTCCCACGCTCACCAACATGCGGAACACGATGGCCTCGACCGGAGCACCGGGAGCGCGCGGGTTGGCCTCGACGCAAGCCACTCCCATGGATGCCGGAAAGACCATGATTGGCAGCGAGGGCAGCTGGTACGTCAAGCACGTTGACGCTGCGGGCAAGCCCAACATCAGCAAGATGACGACGCCGCAAGTCTTGCAAGGCATCCGCAGTGATCGCTTTAACGAGCGGACACAGGTGGCATCGACTGCCAAGGGACCGTTCTTGCCACTGACGCAAGTCCCCACGTTCGATGACGACACACGCAAGATGCTGGTCCGCCAGCAAAGTGCCAGCAAGTCCCGCTCACTCGCCGACGAGTACAAGAAGATCGAGAAACAGTACGCCCGCCAGAAATGGTGGAACCTTCTCACTCGCTTCCGCGACGGAACCCTCGGCATCCTCGGACTGATCCTGTACCTCGGGGCCATTGCAGCTGTGTTCTTCGGCGTCTGGTACATGTGGCCGACGATCATGGACATGATCAAGACGCGAACCGGCGGCGGTTGATTGCGGAGTACACAACAACCGGGGGCGATCAGCCCCCGTTTGCGTTTGTTCACAGAACCGCAGTCCCGCACCTGAACGCTGTGAGAGAACTCCGATGATGAACCTGAGTCGATCAGTTTCCACCACGGCGTGTTCTCGCCGCCCCTTCTTGCAGGCCGCCGGATGCGGGCTCTTTGGCCTCACACTCCCGAAGCTGCTGCGTGCCGAAGAGCATGCCCGGACCGCCCGGGCGAAGGCCGTCATCTTCGTGATGCTCTATGGGGGACCGAGTCAGCTCGAGACATTCGACCTCAAACCCCACGCACCGGAAAAGATACGCGGACCGTTCCAGCCGATTGCCTGCCGCACACCGGGGCTATTGATCAGTGAGCATCTCCCACTGCTCGCCGACATCTCCGACAAATACACGGTCGTGAGGACGATGTCTCACTCGTTTAATGATCACAGCGGAGCAGGCCACTACATCCAGACCGGTCAGCGCTGGCATATCCCCATCGGTGGCGGCTTTAACGCCACCCCGAAGGACTGGCCCGCGATGGGAGCGGTGGCCGATCTGCAGCACCAACAGTCTGGAATACACAGCGATCTGCCCGGTTACTTTGTGATCCCGAATTCACTGGGGAGGCTGCAAGAGTTTGCCACTCGGCTACGACGACCCGGTGAGTATGGCGGCTGGCTGGGACGTGGAGCGGACCCTCTGACGACAGCCATCGACAAGATCGATTCCAAGGATAACCCGTACTGGCGAGCATGTCGCGACGACGAACTGACGTTTTCGATCGAGGGGCTGCTGCGACCGCGTGAGCTGACCACTAGTCGGCTGGATGATCGCGAGTCTCTGCTCAAGCAATTCGATCAGTTGCGGCGCGACCTGGATCATCCG
>JANOKO010000178.1:0-2555 GCA_031419335.1 Planctomycetota bacterium | reverse complement strand
GGCTCAGACCACATCGAGTTTCTCGCTATGCGGAGACTCAACAGGCATCAGCGGCAACAGCCCCTCCATGCCTCTCGCCGCTTGGCACTGTTCATCGCCCGCTTCCATGCCGACGCAGCAGTTCGGACGGGTGGGGTAGATCGAGCAGCGGTCGTCTGGATTCAGGAACGCACACGGCGACCCGCAGGCGAGGTAGACCGCTTTGAAGTCGTGCTGAATCTCGTAGACCATCTGGGGAACCGACTTGCCGCGATGGTGGGCGTCGGCGTCGATGAGCCTTGGTTCTCGCATCACATCGAGGTCATCGGCCTCGACGATCAACGTGCCCTTGCAGCAGGCCCCGCATTGGTCGCATTCGTAACGTTCCATACGCGGGGGAGCGTAGCACGAATAGTGACGAAAGCGCTAAGCATCACGGCTGACCTCGGGGTTGTCCTTTGAGCCATAGTCAGTCGTCGTTCTCACTCATCTTTCGGCACCAACTGCATAGACCATCTTCTTCTGAGAGTGCGAATGCGATTTCGGAACCCGGCATTTGAATCTTGCACCGGCTGCATTCCAGTTCGAAGTAAGGCTTGATGATCTTTTGGAAGACTTCTGCTTGTTTTGCCGACAGGCTTTCCTGTCCTTTATCGATTACCTGAAGCGCAATGCCATGTGCAGCGCCCGACAGCGTTTCACTGCTGGTGAGGAATTCGAGAATTTCTCTTTCGTCTGATTCCTGCTGCATACGTTCAATGTCCACGTCTACTCTCCAATCTCGATGTTTTGAACGGACTCCGCATCTGTTCAGAGTTTTCCACGGAATCCATGAACTCCCCACACACAAGACGAATCTAGCGACTCAGGCGGCTTCGTTCCAGATTAGACCGTGAGGTTGCGCTCGCCCACGACCTTCGGCAATGTGTCGCATGGCAGTTCACATCGGATTGCCATGCCTGAGAGCATCTCTCATTCACATCACTGGAGGTTTCCATCATGGCCAAACGCCAACCCGCAGCTGCCCCGCCAGAGCAGCCCCGTCCGAAACGCCCGCCGCCGGAAATGAAGTTCTCGGTCGGAGGGATCGGTGTCGCCGTGTGGCTGAACACCGTCGATTCGGACCAGGGCGAGCGGTCGTTCCGCTCCGTCACCATCGCCCCGAAGCGGTATCTCGACAAGACGACCGGGCAGTGGAAGAACGGGACGAGCTTCCACTCGAACGACCTGCCCGCTTTGATCTTCTGCTTGCAGAAGACCTTGGAGTTCGCCTTCACCACGCCGCTTCCCGGACAAGAAGGGGACGTGGCACTGAATGGCGAACATACCGAAGGCGAAGGGGGCGATGTGCCGTTCTGAACCTCTGAGTGCGTGATCCGAGATGTCGAATGACGCTCTCGGCCCCCCGTGCGATTGCACGGGGGATTTTTTGATGTGCCGCCATTTCAGATCAGAATCCGCTCGACTTCATCGAGAGAGACCGCGTCACTTCGGCGGTCGTAGAGGCGGGTGGTTTGGCTGGATGCGTGAGCGGCAATGCGTTGTGCGTGCTCAAGGAGCCCGCCGTTCGAGAGGTAGGCAGTGATGCCGGTGGCTCGCATTGTGTGGCAGCCGATCGTGGCAGGGAGGTCAGCGTCTCTGGCACGGCGTTTGACCATTGCGAGAACTTCGCGTCGGTGGATGCGGCGCGTGGTGAGTTGTCGTTTTCGGTCGAGGGAGCGGAAGAGGGGAGACTTGGTTTCGTGGCCTAGCCCAGCTGCGGACACGTAGTCGTCGAGGTACTCTTCGAGCGTGTGATGGGAGGGGACGGCGTGTCGGCGGCCTCCCTTTTCGCGGAGGTTGATCCACATGCGGCGACCTCGCAGTTCGTAGTCATCGACATCCATCGACGTGACCGCACCAATGCGAGCGAAGGTGTAGAGCATCGTTGCGATCAAGGCTCGGTCGCGTTTTCCCGCGATGGTCGAAATGTCGATCGCATCGAGGAGTTGCCGAGCTTCTTCGGCAGTCAGCACCGGCGTGCGACCGACCGTCACCACATGCTTCGGACCTCGCACCGCCGAAGCAGGATTCACGGGGAGTATCTGCCCCGTGACGAGCCAGTTGAACAGCATCTTGAGCGCCGCGAGCTTTTGCTTGACGCTCGGTCGATCGATCTGCGTGCCGAGTTCTTCGACATACGCCGCAACCAGGAACGGGCTGATCTCGCTGAGTCCGATCTTGCGGACCTCGCACCAATCACAGAAGTCCTGCACTGCCCGGCCATACGCTTCGCGGGTGTTCCGATTGCGGATCGTGACGGTGAAGAACTCAATCAGCCGCCGACTCGCAGGCTCTCCCGCATCCCGAAACATTTTCGGGAGCCTGTCCAATCCGGGGAGCGCCACTTGACGAGCCGAGAGAACGAGGGCGTGGTCATCCATGAATGCGGGTTGGAAGAATACAGCAAGAAGTGTGCCCCATAAAAAGGGTTATGGGATAGTTTGAGAGTACAACGATTGATGCCGGATCGTCGAGGCGATGGGACCATCAATCGCGATCTCTGGCAAGACGAACAGTATCAAAATCGTTGGTGC
>JANOKO010000177.1:0-1816 GCA_031419335.1 Planctomycetota bacterium | reverse complement strand
TCGGATGGCAGGTTCGGTGACGTAGATGTTGCCGAAGAGGCAGACCTGCGACACATCTTTGATGGCGACCGACTTGATCTCCTCGCCCTTCTTCTTGACGACCATGCGGTCCCCGCTTTTTCCAAGGGAGAGGCCGTAGTCTTGGAGGTAGAGCGGGAGGGCGTCGTGTCGGGTGGGGAGCAGACGACGGACGGGGGGAGAAGTGGCAAGTGCCAAGGGATCAAGTGACAAGGGACTCTCTGTATCTGCGGCCTCTTCCTTGTAACTTGGTACTTGCCCCTTGTCACTTCTCCCCTCCCCCATCCTCAGCAGCAGATTCGTCTCATCCGGCAGGCAGATGCCGACCAGTGAACAGCGTGGGCATTTCGGGCTGTCGTCGAGTGGTGGGGGCAGGCGACCGGCTTGGGCGGTATCGCGGAACTGGATGACCAGCTCGCGCGTGCGGTCGATCAGCTCATCCGTGAACGGGATCACGACGCGGCGGCGTGAGGTGCTGTCGGTTTGACGGACAGTCCAACTCCTTATTTTCTTGCGGTCGTGTGACCGGTCTGGTGGAGTTCGAACTGGTGGGGTGAGAGGTAGTCGAGTGAGCTGTGTTTGCGTTCGAGGTTGTAGTAGGCGAGATACTCGCCGATCTCGCGGCGAGCTGCGGGGACATGATCGTATCGGGTCATTTCGAGTTCGGTCTTGAGGGTTCCGAACCCACTTTCCGCGAATGCGTTGTCGTAGCAGTTGTCGGCGCGGCTCATGCTTTGGGCGATCTCGGCGCGACGCAGGACCGCGCGGTACTTGGTGCTCGCGTACTGGCCACCGCGATCGGTGTGGTGGATCGGGCCCGGTCGAGGTTGGCGTTCTTTGATCGCTGTATGCAGTACCGGCAGCACGAGGTCTTCGGTCATGTGATCGGCCAGGTGCCAGCCGATGATGCGTCTGGAGAAGCGGTCCATCAGCGTGGCCAGGTAACAGAACTCACCTCCCACCAACGGCACATATGTGATGTCTCCGACCCACAGCTGATGCAACTCGGTCAGCTCGGGCATCTCCAAGAGAAGATTCGGACTGTAGCCCAAAGAGTGCCCGCTCTCGGTGGTCTTCGGGACGAACGACTTCGGCTGGATTGCGACGAGACCTTGATTCCGCATGAGTGTTCCCACGCGCCGCGAGCCACACGCATGTTCCATGTCCGCCAGATCCTCCACGATACGCCGCGCTCCGTAACGCCGCTTGTGCTTCCAGAATATGTCATGGACCAGGGGCGACAGCTCTGCGTCGCGCTCCTCGTGCACCGATGGATCACGCGCCAGCCAGGCGTGATAGGCCGAGCGACTGACCTCCAAGACATCACACACCGCGCTCATCGGTTGACCCTCGCGAAGAGTGATCGCTTCGATCGCCGCATACACATCGGTCACTCGCTGCGGCCGAAAATGACCAACGCTTTTTTTAGAATGTCACGCTCGCGAGTGACCCGCGCCAGATCGACTTCCAGCTCATGCACGCGCGCCTCCAGCGACTCCGCGATCGGCCCCGACTCCTTCAGCTGCGCCGCCTTCCACCGATACAAAACATTCGAACTCGCCAAGCCCAACCGCTCCGCCACCGAGCCCGCTGAGTGCCCGTCCAAGAGCATCGCGACCGCCTCACGCCGAAACTCCTCCGTGAACACCCGTCGCGTGCGCTTCTCGGGAAGGGCCTTCGAGCCCGCCCCCTTCACCGTACGAACGACCAACTTCTTGACAATCTTCCGAGGCATCCAAGTCTCCTGGCTGGCCCCACCAGCCTAAGGAGTTGGACTGTCCGTCAAACCGACAGCACC
>JANOKO010000176.1:0-2783 GCA_031419335.1 Planctomycetota bacterium | reverse complement strand
TGATGCCGTCGATCGTGATCGAAGTCTCGGCCACATTGGTCGCCAGGACCACCTTTCGCTGCGAACACGGGGCGAGCACGCGGTCCTGCTCCTCTGCCGGGAGATCGCCGAAGAGCGTCATTACCGCTAAGTCGTGTCGCTGGGCCAGTGACTCCAGTTCGCGCGCGGTGCGGTGGATCTCCGGCACCCCCGGCAGGAACACGAGTAAGTCGCCGGGCGTCTTGGACAGGAGTTGTTCAATCCCGGCGACGGCGATTTCCTGAATCGGCTGTCGGTCGCGGAACTTGAGGTACTGGATCTCGACCGGGAAGAGCCGGCCCAAGCTTTCGACCACCGGACAGTCGCCGAGGAAGCGAGCAATCGGTTGGCAGTCGAACGTGGCCGACATGACCACGATTTTGAGGTCGGGCCGCACCGTCTGCTGCACGCGCCGCACCATCCCCAGCGCGAGGTCGCAGTTCAGGTTCCGCTCGTGGAACTCGTCGAACACGACGACACCGATCCCCTCCAGAAACGGGTCGGACTGCAATCGCCGCAGCAGAATTCCATCAGTCACCACGAACAGCTTCGTGTCACGGGAGACCTGCTCATCGAACCGCACGCGATACCCGACCTCGCCGCCCAGCGGCACCCCGCGCTCAAACGCGATTCGCCGCGCACTGGCCCGCGCCGCCAAGCGCCTCGGCTCCAGCATCACCACCGAGCCGCCACCCGCGAGTCCCGCGTCGAGGATCGCTGGAGCCACGCGCGTCGTCTTCCCCGCCCCTGTCGGAGCCTTCAGCACCACCGACGCATGGGTCTGCAAAGCCGCCAACAGTTCGGGCAGCACATCATCAATCGGCAAGGGGGTCAGCATGCCCCGCACAGTAGGCCAGAGCAGTAACACTGTCGAGTGCCCACGCCACACGGGTTGGCCTGTGTGCGCCATTGATTTGGTTTAGAGTCCTGACTCCGGCCACTTCCCTTCGCACAATGCCTGTACCACCGCTTGCGAATCAGCCACCGGTTTGTAGCTCCGGCCCGCCATTTCCACCATTCCCGACCGATCGACCAGAAAGACCCCAGTCTGGAACGAGCCATCACTCGGATCGAATCGCCCCCAGAGCGTATGAGCTGGAGCGGGGATGTCAGGGCCGATGTCGGACAACAGCGGGAACGGGAACTCCTTGGATCGCTGCGCGGCCTCTCGATTGGCATAAGGAGTCGCTGTGCTGATCCCGATCACCTGTACGCTGGCCTCCTGGACCTTATCATGTCGGTCTCGCAGTTGGGTCAGCCACGGGTCTCGGTCGGCCCCCAACTCCGCATCGAAGAACACCACGACCAACTGCGTCCGCCCCAGATACCGCTCGAACTTCACAATCTGGGGTGGGGAGGACTGATCGTAGAGTTCAAAACGCGGGGCCAGTTGTCGGCGGGCACGAGGGCGCTGGGCTTGCGCAGCTCGGTCCTGCATGTGCTGGGCGCGGTACCCAAGCCACACGAGGGTGCCAATCAGCATGGCCGCCAGCGGCAGGACGAGAATCCGATAATGATGCCGAGGAGAACTCATAGAAGCGGAGGAGGCCGTGGTCATGGATTTCCGGTTTGCGATTCTGACGCATGATCAGCCGTTCATCCACTGGGATTTGCTATTGGAGGCCGGGGAGGTCGCCTGGACATGGCGTCTACTCGATGAACCTGGTCCTGACCGGACGGTGCGGTCCGAGCGAATCGGCGATCATCGCTTACTGTACCTCGACTATGAGGGTCCGGTGAGTGGTCATCGCGGAAATGTCACTCGCTGGGATTCCGGAACGTACCGTATTTCCGAGGAGCGAGAATCCGAATTGTTGGTCATGCTCTGGGGACAGCGCGGGGCATGGAGATTGGCTTTAGCGAGGGCCTCGAGTGATCTCCCGCGAGAAACGTGTTGATGAATGCGTTGTCTATCGAGTGCCGCACGCTTCCCCACTGGCGTCGAATCACTGAGTCTGCTTTTCATAACATCCCCCTCCTGTTTTTACGCACTGTAAGCTGGAAACGGTGGACAGAGTTCAGTGTGCGTTCATTCTCGAAATCAACTCCGGCTCTTCACGAAGTTGCGAGCTTTGCGACATGTGACGTAGGATGAGAGTATCGGGTTCATCGACCCTGAGCCTGAAACTGTGCGAGTCTCATCCCTTGAGGCCCGCAGCACTTCCCCGCCCCGCCTCCGCACCACCCCGCCAGCGGAAGACCGTTATGAATACCCTCCCGCTTCGCCTCTGTGTGTTTGGCGTCATCGCTCTGATGAGCATGGGTACTCAGCTCATGGCTGCGGTCGAGTTCCAGCGTTATGCCCAGCGGGTGGGCAGTGAGCTTGAGCGGCGTTTTCAGATGCCGGTTTATGGTTTACATGGCGCGCGCAGTATTTTTGCCGCCAGTAATCAGGTCAATCGCTCGGAGTTTCGCGCCGCTATTACCTCGCGGGATATGCCGCAGGAGTTTCCAGGGGTGCGTGGTTTTGGTTTTATTCAGTGGCTTAAGCGCGCTGATGTACCCAGTTTTTTGGCCGCTGAGCGTGCCGATGGCGCGCCACAGTTCAGTATTCGTGCGCTGGATAACCTGCAGCGAGATGACCTGTATGTGATCAAATTTATTGAACCACTGGCGAAAAATATGCCGGCGCTGGGTTTGGATATCGGCTCGGAGGCGGTGCGCCGCGCAGGCGCACAACAGGCGGTCGATACGGGGCAGGCGACCATTAGCGGTGCCATTACCCTGGTGCAGGACACCACGAAAACGCCAGGCGTGCTGCTGTT
>JANOKO010000175.1:0-2979 GCA_031419335.1 Planctomycetota bacterium | reverse complement strand
CGACAGCTCTTCGGGAGTGCCTTCGAAGGGTCGGAGTTCCAACATTGTATTGCCCTGAATGCTCAGACCTCATGCTGAGATTGACTCAGCTTCCGCTGAACAATGCGATCCTTTGATCTTGACGATCATCTCATCCAAGGGCAACTCGCCGTTAAGCGCAGCCGACAATGGGCTGTGCGTCAGATGGCTTCGGGTGTTCGATGAACCGTAGTCTCATCGGATGTCTTTGCTGGTGAACCGTGGTTAATGTATGACTATTCCGTTTCTGGAATTCACTCCTGGTTGTATTACTGTGCCCGATCCGCTCACACTCGCCACAACGCTCACATTCGCCTTGCTGCTGGCGTGGCAGATGGCGATCAAGGTGCGGGGGATTCGCCATTTACGCCAGCCGCTTCCGTCGCTGATCGAGGACATCGACTGCCCGCTCGCGCTGGTCGTACTCTGCTTGCGCGGCGGTGATCCGTTTCTCAAGCACTCGTTGAAACTGCTTATGGATCAGGACTATCCGCGATACGGGGTGCAGATCGTCGTCGACTCACCGGGCGATGAAGCTCACGGGATCTTGCGGGAAGTCTTTGGAGTGACCCCGCCATCCAACGTGGAGATACAGATTCTGACGGAGCGCCAAATGACCTGTTCACTCAAGGTCAGCGGGCTCTTGCAGGCCACCCGGAACTTGCCAGAGAACACTGGCGTGGTAGCCATCATGGATGGTGATGCGGTTCCGCATCCCGGTTGGCTTCGGGAGCTGGTGACGCCGATTGTCCGTGGAGCAGGAGTTTCGACCGGCATTCGCTGGTACGCACCACGGCGTTCTACGCTGGGCAGCCTGTGCCGCTTTTGGTGGAGTTCGTCGGCCATGCCAATTCTGATGCGGCTGCAAGTGCCTTGGGGCGGGAGCATGGCGGTCCGGGGTGACCTGATGCGGAGCGACGGGTTACGTTCTTGTCTTCAGCGGGCGTATGGCGAGGACAGTGTGATCAGCCAGTATGCACTTGATCACGGTGAACGAATCGAATTCCCACCTACGCTCGTCATCGTCAACCGGGAGGAAATCGGTGTTCGAGACTTCTTTCAATTCAATGTTCGGCAACTGATCAGCGGTCGAACCAGCCATGATTCCTGGCCATGGCTCGTGCTGCACAGCTTGGCTTCGTGCTTGGCACTGATTTATCCATTGTTCAGGCTGTGCGGGCTGTCTGTGGGAGGGGTGGCCGATGTGGCTTTTGCAGTCTACTGTGTCACCATGTGGAGCGGAGAGCTGGCTCAGGCCATTGCGATTCGAAAGGTTCTGGTGACGCGCGACGAGACAATCACCGGCTGGAATGAAGTGGGACGTTGGGTGGATTCGGCGCTGGCGATCATTGTGCTGCCCTATCTGCACTTCGTCGCGGTTCTACATGCCATGACACTTCGCCGGGTCTGCTGGCGTGGTGTTTGGTATCGAATCGACGGATGGATGTCCGTGCGGATTGAACGTGATGAATGGGTGGATTAGGACTGCGATCCCGAATTGCTTCGCGCTCGCTCTTGAATCGGCTCGACTCGAATTGGACAATGTGCGACGCAACGTGAGCTGACAACCCCTTGGACATCGTGAATCTTAATGGCCGATTCCAAGAATTTTCTCGTTCAGCATTTCGGACCCGCCAGTCTCGCGGGAATCACTATGCGGGATTGGGTGCAGCTACTCGCGGAGAACGGGTTTCAGGTCTCGCCCCAATATTGGGGGAAGGCCGCATTCCTCACGGCGAGCAGTCTGTGTACCTCCCCTTGCCGAATGCTAGAAGAGGCCCTCTACGCGAAGTCATTGTCACAGCACGCTGTCACTGCTCCGGTCTTTATCCTGGGCAGTTGGCGCAGCGGAACCACGCATTTGCATAACCTGCTCAACTTGGATGACCAGTTCGTCTCTCCAAACTTGTACCAGACGATGTATCCGCATACGTTTTTGATCAGCGAGTCGTGGCTGCGGCCCTTGCTCGATCTGATGACTCCGAAGAAGCGGTTCATGGACAACATGGACATGGGATTGCGAGAGCCGGCGGAAGATGAGATGGCTCTGGCCATTCTCTCGCTGCGTTCCAATATGTTGAGTTGGACCTTTCCCCGCAACGCAGCCCGGTACGACCAGTTCCTAGATTTCGGCCATGTGCCCGCCGCAGACCGGCAACTTTGGAAGAAGCATCTCGATCGGTTTGTTCGCAAGGTCACATTGCGAAATGGTAAGCAGCCGCTGCTCAAGTCCCCGAACCATACAGCCCGCATCCGCCTGATTCTGGAACTGTACCCCGAAGCGAAATTCATCCATCTCCGCCGGAATCCTTATGACGTGTATCGATCGCTGGTTCACATGGCGAGTCAGGTGATTCCCGTCTGGGGCTTGCAGACTTATCTGACGGAGACCATTTCGGATATGGCTATCGAGATGTATCGGCGTCTCTACGCGGCATACTTTGAGCAGGCACCCTTGATCCCGGCGGTGCAATTCCATGAGATCGCCTACGAAGACCTGATCCAAGCCCCCGTCCCGGTCTTAGAGAAGACTTATCAGGTACTGAATCTCGGGGACTTTGAACTCCGGCGGCCCACCATTGAGGCCTACACAGCGGCCAAATCCGGCTACCAGAAAAACCGCCACCAGGACATCCCCGGAAACGTGTGCGAGAAGCTGCACGACCAGTGGCGGCAGTCGTTCGAGGCGTGGGACTACCCGAGAACTGGAACCCGCGAAGCGGCACTGGGGAATGTCGCCCCATGAAGATTCGTCATGTCAGCCCCCCGGTTCCCTGGCGACTGACTCTGATTCAGTTTGGCCTCAGCATTCCGATCCTGCTCACGCTGCCTGTGGTGGCTGCGGCGATCACGGGGTGGCTTTTCAGCATGTTTCGCATGGTCGGAGTGGGCCATGTGTTTTGGCAGTGCCTGTTCTGGGCCAGTGCGGCTCCGCTGATCTACACGATCTGGCTGCTGGTG
>JANOKO010000174.1:0-3547 GCA_031419335.1 Planctomycetota bacterium | reverse complement strand
GGCGGGGCTTCCGTAGCGTCCCACGCCACACGCAGGAGGGGCAGGCACCTGACGCCAGCGATATTGGGGCACACCGACAATCCTTGCGTGCATCAGAAAAGTAGGTAGAGGTTCACCACGGAGGCTCGGAGGAGAAGGAGAACTAGAACCTCAATCGGAGACGCTCAGCCAGGTGCGAACGCAGAGGTCGAGACAGGATCAACAGGATCAACAGGATGTCTCGCCCACTGTCCACTCGGCGGAATCATCCTGTCCATCCTGTGAATCCTGTCCAAACCGACCCGGTGGAACTCCTGGATTTCTCCGTGCCTCCGTGTCTCCGTGGTGAAATCCTGCCGTTGCCTACATTGCTGATGCACCCACCGACAATCCCTCGGACCCGGTCTTCGCTGGTTCTCCTGAGAGAATCCAGGGTATATTATACCAGCTTCGACGAACGTTCGGCCCTCGGGTGCGGTGACAGGTCGGGGACTTCGTGTTCGGACTTGGTGCCCCAGGCGGCGCAGTTTCGATTCCGTGTGGCTCTGTTTCAAGGCGAGGCGGACATGGTTTGCCGTTGGATTTTGAGCGTCTGTCTGGTCGGTAGCCTGCTGGTGACAGCTGCGGTGGCCGCCATCACACCTGAGCAGAAAAAAGAGATCATCGAGCTGAACCGCTCGATGGGAGTTCTGGCGGCACAGATCAAGAAGAAGGAATACCCTCAAGTGGAGGAGCTTCTGAAGACTGTGGAAACCCGAGTGGCGGAGATTGCGAAGGAAGCGGGCGTTGAACCCACTGACAAAGCGTTTGCTGCGGTGAACAAGACCTTAGCCAACCACCACAAGAACCTGGACAAGGCCCAGGGTAAAGCTCCCCCCCCGCGAGAGCGAAATCAAGGGGTCAGCTTTACAAAGGACGTGGCACCGCTCATCAATGAGAAGTGTGTCAATTGCCATGGGGCTGCAATGCAGTCCGGCAACCTCCGACTCGATACGTTTGCCAACTGGATCAAAGGGGGCAAGAGTGGCCCCTTATTGACCGTGGGCAACCCTCAACAAAGCCGGATTCTCAACCGCATGGCAACCCCGGATATGAATCTCCGCATGCCCAAAAATGCCGCGGCGATCGAACGCGACAAGCTGAATACCATCGCCACTTGGGTATCCCAGGGAGCCATGTTTGATGGCGACAACCAGGACACCCCTCTGAGCAAGCTGCGAACCAAACTGGAGGCTGAGGCCGAAGAGGCAACGATCAAGATTGTGAAGCCCAAGGGCACGGAGACCGTTTCGTTTACCAAAGACGTGGCCCCGTTCATGGCGAATCTCTGCTTGGGGTGCCATTCGGGGAATAACCTGCGCGGGGGTCTGTCGCTGGAAACCTTCTACGACATGATGAAAGGGGGCGACAGCGGGCATGTCGTATTACCAGGCGAACCGCGGGACAAGAGCCGTCTATTCCGATTGACGGGGGGACTGGAGTTACCCCGGATGCCCAACAACAACCAAGTTCGCATTACCGCGAGGAACTACGAAGACTTGAAGACCTGGTTCGATGAAGGCTGCGTCTATGACGGTGTCGATCCGAAAACCCCCCTTCGCAGCTTCATCAAAACCGAAGCCGAGATGGCACTGGAACGTGCGTCACAACTGTCTCCGGCGGCTTTCAACCAGATGCGAAAGGAGAAGACCGCTCAGCAGATGAAGCAGGCGGCTCCCAACGACACCCCCACAACGCTGGAGAGCGAAGATTTACTGATCGTCGGCAATGCTCCCGAGGCTCGGATACAGCAGGTCGAAACTTGGGCCAAGCAGCATGTCCTATCGCTGCGAAATGAATACAACGCTCGTGCGGGCCAACTCTGGAAGGGACGGCTGGCGGTGATTGTGATGAAGGATCGCTTTGGCTATGAAGAGTTTAGCCAGACGGTGAATGGACGCCCCGCTGCTGAGGGTGTGCAGGGACACCTGGTTATCAGCGCGACCCTGGATGACGCTTACATTGTACTCGAAGATGTCGGAGACGAAGTCAGCGCGAAATCGCCGGGACTGCGAGTCAACCTCATCGATCAATTGACTGGAGCTTATCTGAAACGGTCCGGGGCCAATCTGCCGAACTGGTTGACACGCGGTTTGGGACTGTCACTGGCGATGAAGGTGGTGGGACGCAATGCGTACATCGATGCGATGCCGAAGGAAGCTGCGACCCTGATTCCCACGTTGGCCAACCCCCAGGATGTGTTTGTCGATGCTTCGTTTTCGCCTGCCGCTGTGGGTGCTGTGGGTGTCACCTTGGTGGAATACCTGATGGTGAATGGGGGACAAACAAAATTCGGCGAACTCGTGCGAGCCCTCCAAGGGGGGATGGAAATGGGGGAAGCCATCACGGAGAGTTACGGCATCGACAGTGCCACGCTGGGTGGACGGTTCCGTGACGCACTGAAGGGTAAGTAGCGGCATGGCGGTCGATTGCTTGGTGATCGGCGGAGGCGTCATCGGTCTGACCACCGCCTGGAGATTGGCACAACAAGGGCTTTCGGTTCGGGTCTGCGACCAATCAATCCCGGGGCGTGAGGCGTCGTGGGCTGGCGCTGGAATTTTACCACCGGGCTGTCCTGGGACTCCCGATGATCCCTTGACTCGACTCACCGCTGTGACGTGTCCGCTCTGGCCCGAAATGTCCGAGCAGCTACTCGAGTACACCGGGATCGATAACGAATTTCACTGCTGTGGTGGCATCGAGCTGGCGGTCGGGGCTCTCGATGAGTTGATCGCGACCCGTGCTCTTTGGGAGGCAATTGGTGTTCGGACCGAGTGGCTGGACCCCGCCGGAGTGCGAGAATTAGAACCCGCTTGCTCGGGCCGCGAGGCCGCATTTCTACTCCCCGACCTATGCCAAGTCCGCAACCCCCGCCACCTCGCCGCGCTGCTACGAGCTTGTGAACGTGAGGGAGTCGTGGTCACTTCCGATTGCCCCGTCTTGGGCTGGACCTCGCATCACGGTCGCCTGACTTCAGCTGTGACTCCAGGAGGCGAAATCGCCGCTGGTCAGTTCTGTGTGACGGCGGGCGCGTGGTCGTCTCAGCTTCTTGCCACGGCGGGAGTCACGCTGGAGGTGATTCCGGTGCGAGGGCAGATCGTGCTGTTGGAGCCATCCGCAGTCCGACTCACACGTGTGATCGAACGTGACAAACGCTACCTCGTTCCCCGCCGCGATGGCCGCACCCTGATCGGATCGACCGAGGAACTGACCGGTTTCGAGAAGGCCAACACGGACGAGGGGGTGAGCGGTCTGCTCAAGTTTGCAAATGAGATCTGTCCCGTGCTGAAAGACGCCCACATCGAGCGATGTTGGTCCGGGTTGCGCCCTTCGGCAGTTCGAGGCCGCCCCTTCATCGGCCCCGTCCCCGGCTGGGAAAACCTGCAGGTTGCGACCGGACACTTCCGGTCGGGATTGCATCTCTCCCCCGCGACAGCAGAAATTCTGGTGTCACTGGTTCTGGGACAGCGCTTGAAACCGGAGTGGACGGCTTTCGCGGTCTAGTTGGACAGCGCCAGTTGTGGTCATC
>JANOKO010000173.1:0-10045 GCA_031419335.1 Planctomycetota bacterium | reverse complement strand
ACGACGTTCGACGGTCTGATCAAAGCCGTGGGTCAACTGCTCGATGAGACCCCGGCGGAACACTGCGTGAACTTCTTCAGGAAATGTGGGTACGGGTGATCAGAAGGGGCACTGAAGAGGAATTGTGAAAGTGCTCTAGTGCTGTGGTTGGGTTGTCATGCAGAGGAGCATCCCGTGGAAAAGGGACGCAACTCCTCCGGTACGGGCAATGTCTGAGATGCGTCGCCTGACAGACCGTACACCTCGATCCCGGACAGTATGCCGTCCTGCTGGAACAAGAAAACGCCGTTCTGATCGTCGTCGGAACCAAACAAGAAATCCGCCAGGATACGCAGGCCACCGGTCGGCTCAGCCTCCCCTTCGATCGAGAAGTTGATGCTGGCACATCCACACGGGCACCGCCAAGTGGTGACTGTCGCTGAATCCAGTTGAGGCAGGAACTCTCGAGCCTCAAGTAGGCCGTTCCTCAACATCCAATCGACCAGATGCCGCTCTGTGGGAGTCAATTTGCGGTTGTTCGAGTGTTCGCTCATCCTGGATTCAGCCTCCCAGCCCATCCGCCGCCTGGGCCATCTCCAGCATCTGATCCGTACTCTCCGGATCGATCTGGCGGCAGGTCTCCGTTAGCTTCTCGGCCAGATCGCGCAGCTCATCGCGCCATACTCCCTCGTCCATGCCGATCGGCGTCACCTGCGAGAACTCGCCGCACAATAAAATCATCTTCATCACGTGCCGGAAGATCAGCCCCTCCTGTTTGGTCAGGTCGCGGCTTGTGACAAACTTCTGGAAGTCGTAGTTGAAGAACTGCAAGTCGCCGATGATCCACACCGCTCGGATCGGTGTCTCGCGGATGCCGGGGTAGTCGCTGTCGAACAGCATCCGCATCTGGTCGCCCAGCGGGATCGGCCACTTGCGGTCCTCGAATGGGATGTCCTCATCTTGCGGTGGGGCTGCGGCGGGGTTGAGTTCTTGGAGCGTGGCCAGTCCGCGCGAGATTAACTCGCCATGCACCCGGCCCAGGCCGAGCGGACCGGGGGGAAGGTCTTGCGGCCTCGGGACGCGGACCTGCCGAATCAACGAGGTCGGAATCTCCAGCAGGCTCTCCAGAATCTGAATACGCTCGCACGCATCGGCCAGACCCAGATGTTGGAGCAAGTACGCCCCATAGATCGGGTTCACGCTGCGGAAGACCAATAGCTTGTCGAGGTCGGCTGTCGGGGTGGCCGCCGACGGCAGGTACGGCGGCGGGGCGGCGGCGAGTTCGGCGACAGCGGCCTCCACGGTTTTGAGGCCGAGGAGCTCGGCGGTGCGGGATTTTTTGGCTGCAGGTTTCTTTTCGGGCTTGGGGGGTGGCGGTGGAGAAGAGCGACCAAAGGTGAGCGAACCGATCTCCGTCGGGAGGGCGATGCTTTTCGGGAGGGCGAGGCTCCCGCCGAGCCGCTCTGGCGGGTCAACGTCTTCCCCGGTTCGCGGCTCAGCAGGAGCTTCGCCCTCCCGAGGGGGTGCGTCTGCTTCCAGGCCGACGCCGAACTCGTCTTCGGACGGACGGGCCAAGGGGCCCGTCCTACGGGCTTCGCTCGCCTCCTCGAAGTCGTCCTCATCAGCAGCAGTCACCCCGTCCCAGGGGTGCGACATGATGAGTTGTTTCAACTCACCCGGCGGAGGGGGATCAAGCACCAGAAATCCACTGGCCCACAGCGTAAGCAGCATCTCCTGCAACCGTGTCTCGGCCCGCTCCATCGACCCCGAGTCGAGCAGCCGCTTCCGCACAAACGACACCAGCCGACCGACATCGGGCGAGAGCTTCAGCAGGTATGCGAGGAGCCGCCACGGAAGTTGGCCCTTGCTCGCCAGTTTGCCGGGCGGGGCTGTGATCAGCTTCTGGAACTGCTGGTCGTTCCAGTATTGCTCATTGGGCCTGCGCGTCGGCATCTTCTTCTTGAGGGCCTTCTTGGCGCGAATTAGGTTGAAGTCTTTGGTGTCTTCGGGAATCTGGTCATACCTTTCCTTCCACTTAGCGAGACGCACATCATCCTCGTGAGCGAGCGAGTAGACGTACCCTTGATTGTCATACTGAGGTCGACCGGCACGTCCAAAGATCTGGTGCGCGGAACTCGCATCGATGATCGTCTTGCGCCCCGGTGGCCCTTTCATCAAGCTCGTCATCACCACCGACCGCGCGGGCAAGTTGATCCCGGCAGCCAGTGTCTCTGTACAGACGCAGACCGACAGCAGCTTCTGCTGGAACAGCTCTTCGACATGCCGCCGGTACTTTGGCAATAGCCCAGCATGGTGAATACCGACGCCGCGAAATAAGAGCTGTTTGAGTCGTGGCCCGACGCCGGACTTCCAGTCATGCTCGTCGAGGTAAACGCCGAGTTGCTTCTGTTGCCCGCTGGCGAGGAGGGCCTTCCCCTTCAATGTTTCGGCGACATCCCAGCACTCGTTGCGGTTGAAACAGAAGAGTAAGGTCGGCGTCTTCTCATGCTCAACCATGAACTCGATCTGGTCAGCGAGCAGCATGTCGGCGATCCAATTGAACGACAGAGGCACCTTGCGTTCGGTTCCCTGCACCAGTTCCAACCGGCGACCGTGCTTGGCCTGCAACCAGATCAAGAACTCGGTCGTGTTCCCCACCGTCGCCGAGAGCAACAGCAACCGCACATGCTTCGGCAGCAAGGCCAGCGACAGCTCCCACACCACCCCTCGCTCGGGATCGTTGAACGAGTGGAACTCATCCATCACCACGCCCGAGACGTTCTCCAGGTCAGCCGTCTCCGGGTTGAGTAACCGGTTCAGCAGGATCTCCGCGACGACCACCAGCACCTTCGCATCGGGGTTCACCCGCCGGTTGCCTGTGACCAGCCCCACATCCTCCGCCGAGAACCCCCAACGCACCGCAGCCGCCTGCATCTCGCGGAACTTCTGCTCGGTGAGGGCAATCAGCGGGGTCGTGTAGTACGCCACCTTGCCGGTGTGCAGGGCCTCGAACAGCGCCGCCTCAGCGATCAATGTCTTCCCAGTCCCGGTCGGGGCACACACGAGGACGCCCTGCTCCGTCGTGAACCACGCAAGTAACGCCTCCTCCTGCACAGGGTAGGGCGCATACGGCAACTGATCGAGATAACGGGCAGCGAGGTCATCCCTGTCTGGCACAGCCATCTGTGGCACTCCGGCGTTTACGAATCAAGTCTCACACAGAGTGTATGCCGGTCGAGAAGAACTCCCCACTGTGTCCTTCCGAATTCACTCCGGGGCGACTCATGTGTCAGCGGGCTCAATCATGCAGCCGGTGCAGGTGGCCCCGGATGCACCCGGCGGAACCGATGAACCCCGCGTCGCCACCGAGTGAGGCATAGTCGATAATCGTTCTCTGAGCTGGAATCGGAAAGGCTCGGGCTTTCACCTCGTCACGCACTCGGGCGATGAATCGTCGGCCGAGTTCACTGCTGTGTTGGTCAAATGTCATGGCCCCACCGAAGAGTACCATCGCCGGGTTCAGCGTATGCATGACATTCACGGTGCCAATGGCCAGGTAAACCGCCGTCTCCATAATGAGTCGATCTGCCAGACCGTCGCCTGCCTTCGCTTCCTCGGCAATCAGCAGTGGGGTCAAAGGTTCCTGGTTCTCCACTCGCGCCCGTAAGGAGGATTTCGCCCCGGCCTTCAGTGCCTCCAGGCAGCGCCGCTGCAGGCCACGCGATCCGGCATACAGCTCGACCGATCCGTGTATTCCGTGGTCGGACTTGGGACCGCCCTCATGTTGGATGACGATGTGCCCACATTCGGCGGCATGCGAGTGTGCGCCCTCCCAGACCTGACCATTCAACACAATGCCGCCGCCGACCCCAGTTCCCAGAGTCCAGAACATCAGACTGCTCATCCCCTGCGCTCGTCCCAGCCAGGTCTCGCCCAGCGCTGCGGCATTGGCATCGTTTTGGAGGACCACCGGTAATTCAAATCGCTCATGGACCAGTTGTTTGATGGGCAGATTCTGCCAGCCAGGAAGATTGAAGGGATGGAAAATGATGCCCGCTGGGATATCCATCGTGCCGGGGGCGGCGATCCCGATGCCCACGATTTGCTCTCGGGCTCGACTTTCAGCCATGATTCGGTCGATCACGGCATAGAGATGGGCCAATCCCTCGTCTCTCCCGGCATCGAGCTTGATGGGAAAGGCGGCGTTGGCCAAAACTGTACCGTCTTCGCGGACCACACCGGCTTTGATCCGGGTGCCGCCAATGTCGATACCGACGTAGCAGGGAAGTTCATTCACAGAGGGGCCTGAAATGAGGGGTGGCATGGGATGCGGAGTCCCAGCGACCCACCCCACCACTGAAAGATGAGTTTAGAGTGCGACCCAGTCTCGCGACCACCCCAGTGGGTGCCTTTCCCACGTGAGTGAACACTCAAAACCGCCTCTGTTGACCTGGCATTACCCGATTCGCCGGGAGCGGGTGCTCCACAAAGAACGGCCAGTCGTTGACAGTGAAGCAATGAAGAACCCAACCCACATACGCTTGATTCCCGACGCGAACTGCTAGAAAGTGTGAAACTTCACCCGTTTCGAAATTCTCACGATTGATGGTTCCCATGCAGGCTCACTTAGATCGCTATTCTCGGTTTGGACTTGTCCACGACATGCTGGCCACGCCGGATGTCGTCCGTCGTTTCGATGTCCAGCAAATGCAGGACACCGCGCGGGAGATCGCTGCGGTCGGTCGGTTGCTGTTGACGGGAGAGGGCTCCAGCCGCATTTTCCCGGCCAAGAGCATCATGGCTCATTCGCGTCACAAGGGGTGGCCCCTGACTTTACACTCCGAGGCCGGGCGGCAGGCTCGCGAGTATGCGCTCAAAGACTGGGCCGTCTTCGCCCTCTCGAACTCGGGACGCACGGCTGAAGTCATTGCGCTCTTTCATGAATTGCAGGCTGCAGGACACACCTCCCGCTACAGCTTGACGGCCTTCGCGGGATCGAAACTGGAGTCACTCTCCACGCGCGGGTACACGCTGAGCTGTGGTCCTGAAGGTGCGGTGGCTGCGACTAAAAGCGTGATGGAGCAGGCACTCTATTATCGGGCACTGTTGGAAGCGGTGGCCGGGGACTCCACGTTGCAGAGTCAACTCAACTCACTCGGCGATGCGATCCAGGCCGCTCTGACGATCACCGTGCCTATCGAGATCGTGGAACAGATCGCTAACGCAGGCACGATCTACTGGGCAGGGCGCAACGATGGTGTGGCCGAAGAACTGACGCTCAAGACCAACGAAATCACCCGCAAGTCCGCCGACTATCTGGAGGGAACATATGCTGTCCACGGAGTCGAGGAGGTCATGCACGCGAGGGATCTGTTGCTGTGGATTGATCCATATACAGAGTCCGAGCAGAAGTTCGCAGATGTGTTGGCCCACGGGGTGGGAATGACAATCGTGGCGATCGCCTCGCGACCGACTCCGTTTCCGACAATTCAGATTCCCGAAGCGGGCGACCTCAACCCCTTTGTGCAAATGGCAGCCGGTTGGAACATTCTCGTCGATGTCGGGATCCAACTCGGCATCGACATCGACAAACCGCAGCGAGCACGGAAGGTCGGCAATGAGTTTGTGGGGTAGCTAGATTTCGGCATCGACCCAGCCCTCACCCATAGAGCTTGTTGGCTTCGGTGTGGTCAATTTTGCGAGCCTTGATTCGTCCACCTGAGATGGCTTCTCCATTCGGATCGATATACACCCTCCCGGCCCTCCCGGGCTTCACGCTCAGGACATGGATGTTGAAGATGAAGCCGACTTCGCTCGTCGCCTTGAACCAATGGACATTGTCTTTCAGGTCCGAGACTGTGGAATACGAACCCACTCCGAAGGACTTGTCGAGAGTCGGCTGGATGATCATGTGGCGAGGCTCATCTTCCAGTCGATCGTAGTGCCGACCATGAAAATCGCCCTTGAGTACCAGGAACGCCGTGGCCATGTTGTCATGTCCATGAGGCACCACGGATCGGTCCTTGTTCAGCGCGAACACCTGATGCCCGAACACCAGTTCCGTGGGGAGTCCTTCGACCTTGGGCAGTGTCGCCCGAAGACTCAACTCACCACTCTCTAAGGGCTTGATATCGCGAGTCAGTTTGTCGAAGTCAATGAATTTCAGTAGCTCCGGCAGATCCACTTGGCTGAACAGTTCTTCCACTTGTTTCTGCCACTGCAAAGGGGCCAGCTTCTGCCCTCGCAAATCGAGGCTCATTGTATGGAGGTCGCTCAGCCACCGTTTCGCCACCAGTTTGACCTCGTCACCGAAAGCATCCGCCGAGAACAACGTATTCAACAAGGACCACGTCAAGAGCGACCCCAACGTTTGCTGTTGAAATTCACGCCGAGTGATGGAACTCATAGCCAGACCTTTCCTGTCAACACGTTCACGAAGAACAAGTCGCCCTGAGCGGCAGACCAACCAGGAGAGTGTACCACGGTCGACAGGTTTGCAGGAGTACCGAGCACGGATGAAGCGCCAGTACACCTAGTACGCTCGGGCGGCGGCGTAGGCCTGCGTCGCTCCCGCTGCCCAATTCCCGACGGTTCCCCCCCATCCCAGCCCTGTACCAGTCGCTTTGTATCGCGATCGCCTGCGCAGGGTGGCCCGGACATCGCTTTGGATGTCTGGGTGACGCAGGAACTAGAGGGCCGTGATGAAGTCTGTTTCTCACTGGCGTCGCTCCTCTGTCAATTCTCATGTCGCTGCGAGGAGTGGCCCAGGTCGGCCGCTTCGGCGACCTGGGTGCCAGCGGCACAGGAGTTTCACGCGGAGGCGACTCTCGATGACAGAACCTCTTCGGTTCCGCCACCCCGGAAGACTCCAAAGCAGCCAACTAAGGCCACCTCGCTGTCACACTCAGCCGACACAGAGTACGGTCAAGCAAAACAGAGCACGCACTTCAAATATTCCGACTCCGGGCAGTGAATCGAGACGGGGTGATCAGGTGCTGCACCACGCGAGTCGATGATCCGCAGCGGGCGATCGGCGGACAGTGCCGCAGCGGACAGAACGCTTTCAAAGTCGGTCCGCTGTACGAGGCCCGAACAGCTACAGGTGGCCAGCAGGCCGCCGGGTTCCAGGACGCCCAGAGCCAGTGTATTCAAGCCGTGATAGCCGCGCCGGGCGGCGTCGAGCTGGCCTCGCGATGGGGCGAGCTTAGGCGGGTCGAGGATCACGACTTCGTAGCGGTCGCCTCTCTGTCGGGCGTGTTCAAGGTAGGTCCAGGCGTCCGACTTCACGAACGTCGTTCGATCCGCGAGGCCATTCCGCTGGGCATTCACGTGAGCCAGCTCGAGCGCACTCGCGGAGCCATCCACGCCGGTCACATGCTGGGCCTCTCCCCGAGCCAATGCCGTCAGGGCGAACCCCCCGGAATAGCAGCAGACATCCAAAACCTTACGGCCAGCACACAGCTTGGCCACCGCCATCCGATTGTCGCGCTGATCAAAGTAGAACCCGGTCTTTTGACCGTGGCGAATGTCGACCCGGTAATGGACACCATGCTCAATCACGGTCAAGTCGCCTGGCGGCTCGCAGCCAGAAACCAGTCCGTCGCGGGAGGGAAGACCCTCCTTATCCGTCACAGATGTATCGGTTCGTCGCCAGATTCCAGCTGGCTGCAGTAGCTCCTGAAGCACCGAGACGATGAGTCCTTCACGATGCGAGAGGGCCAAACTCGTCCACTGCATGAGTAGGAAATCGCCATAGCGATCAACGGTCAGTCCGCTGAGGCTGTCTCCTTCACTGGAGATCATGCGGCAGGCTCGCATCTCGATTCCGTCGCCGAAGAGCCGCACTCGGCTGGCGATGGCCCGTGCCACGCGACCGGCAAAGAAGTCGTCGGTGAGAGGCTCTTCGGCCTTCCAGGAATAGAGCCGCACACGGATCGCACTGTCCGGATTAAACAGGCCCCACGCGATAAACTCGCCCTCGACAGTCACCAAGCGGACCGCAGCCCCGGGAGCGGGCATGCCATCAATCCGACCGATGGCCCCGACGAAGACCCACGGGTGCCGGTTGAGAGAGGAAGCGGCCTTCTGGGGCCGAAGCCAAACGGTGGGTGTGGCCACGGCGGTGTCTCGTACTTGTCGTAGCCACGTTCGCCAGAACGTGGGGGATCGGAACCATCATCCAAACACGGCGGAGACGACCGAAGTCTGTCGACACCGACTGGACGCCCAGTGAAGTCACCCACCTTCTGGCGAAGGTGGCTACGGCGGATGACTACAGCGTCGGTGCATCGACCTCTTGCAGATACGCCAGTAGACGATCTCGTTCACTGGTCAGATGTCGAACTCGCAATTGAGACCTCACGCGGGTCCGCAACTCCAACCGATGGACTGGTTTGGTGAGGAAATCGTCGGCTCCGGCGGCCAGAGCCTTTTCGATGTCTCCCATCTCTTTCAGAGCGGTAATCATCAAAATCGGAATCTGCTTCATGACCGAGTCCTTCTTCAGTTGGGAGCAGACTTCATACCCGCTGAGTTTTGGCATCATGATGTCCAGCAGGATCAAGTCCGGATGCGCGGCACGAGCGATGTCCAGTGCCTCGCGACCATCCACAGCCATCAGAATCTCATGGCCATCGTCCACCAGGTAGGCTTCGAGGAGTTCGCGATTTTGCTGATTGTCATCGGCAATCAGAATCCGACCAACCGGTGGCGTATCATTCATGACTCGGGCATCCTTGTCTGCCGCACTTTCGCGAACAACTCGCGGGTTGCGGGAGGGGAAGTATATCGGGAGACGGGTTGGGGGAGAAAGCAATCTCGATGAGTGCCGCGTGGAAATGCGTACTGACTCCCATGGATCGGCACAGTCGACGCCGATCGGTGTGTTACACTTCGAGAGGGCAGGACATCGACAGATTGGAACGGGATGGTGCGCGGTGATTGTGGTTGATGCGGGCAATACCCGTGTAAAGTTTTCCTGGATGGAGTTGCCTCAGCGCGGGGGAGTTCCGTGTACTCTGGGGTTCGTGGCGATTCCACTGGGGGGGGAGTTGCCTGTCGATACCTTGCAGGAGTGGGTCCGAGATGGCCAACCCCGGCAAGCCATCGTCGATGGCTCCAACCCTTCGGAAGTCGAACGTGTGCTGCGGGAATGGCCACCCGTGGGGCCCCTGCCCCAGCGACTGAGGAACCGGGCACACCTTCCACTAGTGATTGAGGTCGAGTTTCCCGAGCGAGTCGGTATCGACCGACTTCTGAATGCGATTGCGGTCAATGCCCGTCGACTGCCTGACCAGCTCGCAATCATCATCGACAGTGGAACAGCGACCACAGTTGATCTGGTCGACGGGGCGGGGGCGTTTCGTGGGGGAGCCATCCTGCCGGGGTTCGAGTTGGGAGCCAAGGCCCTCCACCAATACACCGCACTGTTACCGCTGATCCAGCATCACCGGTGGCATGATCGCGTGCCACCCGCTGTCGGACGTAACACGACCGAGGCCCTGGAAAGCGGGCTCTACTGGGGGCATGTCGGGGCAGTGAAGCAACTCCTCCAGCTGATGCTTTCAGTAAGTCCCAGTCCGCCAAGTGCTCCCCCACCACTGGTGATGCTCAGTGGAGGAGCGGCTCCGGTCTTGCGACCGCATCTGGGTGATGTGTTCTGGGAGCCCGCGTTGTGCTTGCAAGGCATGGCGCTGGCCGCGGCTGCCATGCCGGAGCACCAATAATGACATCCTTGACTCAAGGGGCGGCGCAGCTGCTGACTGCGACGGGACGGAGCGCGATCGCTGTCATCCGGCTAACAGGAGAGTTGTCGCAATTGGAAAGTCCCGCGTCGTTGTTTCGAGCAGCGAATCAACAACGGATCGTCGATCAACCCATAGCGGACCTGTGTTTCGGACTGTGGGGCGAACCTGGCGAAGAGGTGGTTCTATGCCGCACGGGGGATCACACGGTCGAGGTGACATGTCACGGCGGAGCAGCAGCTGTGGCCCGGATATTCAGTGACGCCGCGGAACGTGGATTTGTCACAAGTGCCTATCCGTGGGCTGCAGCCCACGGGCGACAG
>JANOKO010000172.1:0-6879 GCA_031419335.1 Planctomycetota bacterium | reverse complement strand
GCGACGAGAGCCCCGTCGCGGCGGGTGACTGTGCCCATCTCGATACCATTCGTGCGCCGGAAAGCCACGGCATAGCCCTCCGCAAGGGAGGCCACGCGCACGCCGTCCACCGCAAAACGGGCGTCCCTCTTTTCGTCGGCCGTGCCAAGTTGCCAAAGGGATTGGGGAGTTGCTCGACCGTGGGGGGACCACGCCAAACTTTCGCCCGCGACACCGATGTCGAACGGCGATTGAGCATCGACCATGCGACGTCCGCGGAGCCGGTCTCCTTTGAGAAGGAGATATTCCCGATGCTGCAACGCAGCTGCCTCGCCTGCCACTCGGCGAGTGAGAAGCAGGGGGATCTCGTACTGGAATCGCCGCAAGGGATCCTCAAGGGGGGAGACAATGGACCCGCAGCCATCGCCGGGCGGGGGGCGGAGAGCCTGATCGTCAAGGCGGCGGCGCATCAGATCGAAACGGTCATGCCCCCGGTCGGGAACGATGTCGCGGCGAAGGATCTCACTTCGCAGGAACTCGGCCTGCTCAAGCTGTGGATCGATCAGGGGGCCCAGGGGATCGGCGCGATTGACTCCCTCTCCCCCAAGGCGTGGCAGGCGATGCCCAAGGGCATTCAAGCGGTGCAGGGGATCGCGATCACCGCCGATGGCCAGTACGTCGCCTGCAACCGCGCGAACCGCATTCTGCTGTTTCACGTGCCGACCGGCCAACTGGTGACGACGCTCGGCGACCCCGCGCTGGCGGCTCCGGCCCAGCCCGGCGTGCCCGCGAATCCCGAGGACGCGATCGCGCATCGCGACCTCGTGCAGTCGCTGACGTTCAACGTCGACGGCGATCTGCTGGCCTCGGGATCATTCCGCGAGGTCAAACTCTGGCGGCGGCCGCGCGATGTGCAGAAGTTCAACCTCGCAGCCGGTGGCCCCGTGACAGCGCTGGCCATCAGTCCCGACCGCCTGTGGATTGCCACGACGGGAGCGACCAACACGATCCTCCTGTGGAACGCAGCCGACGGCAAACCGGGACCAACGCTGACGGGCCATACCGACATCGTGACCTCGCTGAGGTTCACCCTCGGCAGCACCCAACTCATCTCCGGTTCACTCGACCAGACGATCCGCCAATGGAAGGTCGCCGACGGAACCCCGGTCGCCAAGTACGAAGCTCCCGCAGCGGTCAACGCGGTCGAGATCGTAATGCGCGACGCTCCGACCGAGATGGTGCCGGTGCCGCCGCAGCTATTGGTCTCGGGTGGAGCGGACAACATGGTGCGGGTCTGGAATCTGGCGAATGCCGTGCCGGAGAAGCTGGCCACCTCGCTGCCAAACCTGGCGCGATCGATCACGAGCCGCGACGGGAAGCTGATGACGATGGTCGACACAGCGGGGACCGTGCGCGTAGTGTCATTGGTTCCGTCGCCGATAGGCCAGCCACTCGGAGCCGAGGTCACGACGTGGCCGGTTGAGCGCGGGGTGACGCATCTCGCGTTCCAGCGTCCCGCCGAGCTGCCCGAGGCGACCCCCGAGGCCCCCGCGAAGGGAACCTCGCTGTTCACGACAGCAGCCGATGGATCGATCCGGCAGTGGAGCCTGCCCGAGCATCAGTTGTTGGCCGAGTGGAAGGGCGGGATCGTCGGCTTGCGGTCACTGGCTGTGAGTGCCAATGGGGCCCAGGCGGCGACCGGCGGCGAGGACGGTTTGATCGCGCTGTGGAACCTCAAGCCCACGCTGCCTCCGACGACTCCGTTCCTGGCCCCGCTCGCCGTCAGCGAGGCCCCGCTGACCAGCGCGGTCCTCAGCCCGACTCGCAAGGAACTGGCTCTCATCGGAGTTAAGGGCGGTCAGCCGGTCGTCTTCATCGTGAACCTGGAGAACGGCCAGATCACGCACACCTTGAGCGGGCACACGGCGGCCATTCGGTCGGTGGGGTTCTCGACCGATGGCAACAAGCTGGTCTCGGGCGGCGATGACAAATCGGTGCGGCTGTGGGATCTGCGGAACCCGGCGAAGCCCGACCTGGCGAAGATCGAAGCCCTCCCAGCGGCGGTGACTTCGGTGGGAACGAACTCCGATGGGACGGTCATTCTTGCAGGAGGGGCCGACAATACGCTCAAGCTGTTCAACCCGGTCGACGGGATGGTGGTCAAGGAGTTCGTGGGTCACGGCGGGGCGGTCCAGTTCTGCGGCTATTGGAACGGCCAGCCGTACTCCGTGTGCGTCGACCGCAACGTGCGGTTCTGGAACGCTGCCGATGGGGCGCAAGCCCGGGCATTTCCGGTGGTCGCCGGGATTACTTCGTTCGTGCTTTCAACTGATGGAGCGAGGATGGCCTTCGGGGGCGACGACTCTCAAACGCGGGTCATGCAGACCGACAACGGCGGGCTGTTGCAGACCTTGAAGGGCACGCAGCCCACCACGGCCCTGAGCTTCACCGCCGACAATCTGCAACTCGCCACCGTCGCCGCGACTGGGGAGACGACCGTGTGGAACCTCATGAACGGACGGCTGCAGGAGACGTTCACGGCACCGACGCAGACGACCGCGACGTTCGTGGCCGATGCCCTGTCGCTGGTGACCACGCACAAGGACGGCCAGCTCGCACGCCAGCCGCTGCGGTTCCTGAGGCATCTCGAAGGGAACACCCAGCCGGTCACGGCGCTGCTGTTCCACTCGAATGGTCAGACGCTGTTCACCGCTGGAGCCGATGGGACGTTTCGGGGCTACACAACGCAGAATGGTCAGGCAGCGTTCAACGCCAACCACGGGGCGGTAATTCATGATCTGGCGATCTCGGCGAAGGAAGAGATCTTCGCGACCGCCGGTGAGAATGCTCAGGTTCGGCTTTGGCAACCCAATGGAGGAGCCTTCGGGGTGCAGACTCTGCAAGGCTTGTCTGGGCCAGTCACGCGAGTGGCGTTCACGACCGACGATACTCAGATCGTCGTCGGAGCATCGGGAGAGAAGCCCGCTGTGATGGTCTTCGATGTCATGACGGGAGTCGTGCTGCAACGGTTCACGGACCAAGCCGGGCCGACGCTGGGGCTCGCCCGGCTGTTGCCTCCTCCTCCGCCCGCACCGGTGCCCAACGTACCGCCTGTGCCACCCTCCCCGGTGACGACCATGCTCACGGCCTCGGCGACTGGAGTCTGGTCATGGAGCCTCGCCGCCGTGCGGCAGATTCCTGGGAGTCCGCGCGAGGTCACCTCACTGGCCTCGATCCCCGGAAATCCTCGGCAAGTCTTGTCTGGCAGCATGGGGGGCATCATTCGCCGCTTGAATCTGGAGACCGGGCAGGAGATGCAGCAGTTCAACCACGGTGGAGATGTCACCGCCATTGCTGTGAGCCCCGATGGCCAGCGACTCGCCTCGGCCACGGACAATACCCACACCGCCAAGCTGTGGAACATCAACGGGCAACAGATCGCCGAGATGCGCGGCGACGTCCGCAAGAAGACCGCCCAGACGCGAGCGACGCAACAACTCGCTGCCGCCAATGCCCGGCTCAACACGGCGAAACAGCTCCTCGATCAGGCCGAGAAGGATGTCCCGATCAAGACCACCGCTGAGAAGTCGCTGGCCGATATGCTGACTGCGGCCACCACCGATGTGGCCGCGAAGAAGGTCGTCGTCGAGACCACGTTGGCTGCCAAGATTGCCGCCGAGAAGGCCGCCATCGATGCCTCGGCCACCGCCAAGGTCGCGATGACCACCAAAGAGACCGCCGAGAAAGCCGCCAAGGACGGGACCGCGATGGTCACTGCCGCCCAGGCCAAGCTGACCCGGCTCCAGCAATCGTCCAACGCCGACCCGACGAGTGAGAAGCTCAAGCAACTCGTCGTCGCTGCCACGACTGCTGTCACCACCGTCACGCAAGCCTCGCAGCAACTGACAGCTGCCGTCGCCCCCCCGACTCAGGCTGCAACCGAGATGGCCAACCTCGCCAATACCGCTGCGCAGAAAGTCAACGAGGTCCAGAAGCCATACAGCGATGCCCTGGCCGCAATCAAGACTTCGGAGGCCACGCAGAATCTCCTGTCTCAGCAACAAGCGATTGCAGCGAAAGAACTGAAGGTCGCCCAAGACCTCGTCCCCGTGCGTAAGGACGCCGCGACGAAGGCCGAAGCTGCGGTTGCGGAGGCCACGAAGCTGGTCGAGACCAGCAACACCGAGGCCACCGCGTTCGATCTGCCGATGCGGTCGATCGCCTTCTCTCCCGATGGCACGCTGCTGGCGACTGTCGGAGATTGCCCGAACGTCCATACCTGGGACGCAACGACCGGGGCAGCGATGGGAGCCTTCGCCGGTCACACCGGGCCGCTCAAAGCCGTCGCATTTCTCAACAACTCGCAACTCGTCTCGGCCAGTGACGACCAGTCCTCCCGCTTGTGGGAGATCAACCCCGGCTGGGTGCTGGAGCGGACGATCGGCTCGGCGGAAACGCCGACAGTCATCGTGCATCGCGTGACAGCGGTCGACTTCAGTCGCGACTCGACGCTGCTACTGATCGCCGGGGGAGTCCCCTCGCGCAGCGGGGAGTTGCAAGTGGTGAAGGTCGCCGATGGGGCGCGGGTGTTGTACCTGCCCCAGGCACACAACGACGTGATCTATTCAGCCCAGTTCTCGCCGGACGCTAAGCGAATCGCCTCGGGCGGAGCGGACAAGTACCTGCGTACATTCGATGTCGCCTCCAGCCAGCAACTCCGCCGGTTCGAGGGCCACACAAACTACGTGCTCGGTGTGGCTTGGAAGGGAGACGGCCAGATCATCGCCACTGCGGGTGCCGACAACACTGTCAAGGTCTGGGAGTCCGACACCGGCGACCAGCAGCGGACGATCGAGGGCTTCCCACGCCACGTCACCGCCATCCTCTACATTGGCGAGACCGACAACATCATCACCAGTTGTGGCGACAAACTGGTACGGATGCACAACGCCTCGAACGGCGGCTTAGCCCGGAACTTTGGCGAGATTAAGTCCTGGCCGCACTGCGTGGCGATCACCCCCGACAGCAACATCGTGACCGCCGGAGATGCCCTGGGGAATGTCTACTTCTGGAACGGCAACAACGGTCAGTACCTCAAGACGCTGAGCGTGGCCGTACCCGCCTCGACAATGCCACCGAGGTAGGAGTAGGCTGGACCCAGCCTCCGTAGGATGAGCTTTCCAGTCCGTCCCACAGCGAACGGCGGCGGCAGCGAATCGCCGAGTGGGGGAGTTTACGCTCGAAACACTGGCAACATACAGCAATTGCCAATTGTAACTCGTCGCCACACCCGGGAATTGCCGCTTCGTCACAAATGCACACACGGTTCAGAGGGAGTTCAGTATTTCAGACCCGTCCGGATACTCGACCGAATCTCTGATTTCTCTATGCTATGGGGACTTCGGCCAGAGTTCACGAAATCGCGATGTTCTGGCCCCCCGAGCAATCTGCGGTCGAACCATTCGACCCTCACCGGAAATCGACCATGCCACGCGTCCTGATCACTGACAACCTTTCCAAGGCTGGACTCCAGATCCTCGAGCAGACACCGGGGATCGAAGTCGTCAACAAGTCGGTCGCCTCGCTCGCCGAACTGCGAGCCGAACTGGCCAACGCCGACGGGATTATCGTCCGCAGTGCCACCAAGCTCCCGGCAGCCGCCCTCGAAGGCCAGACCCGGCTGAAGGTCATCGTTCGAGCCGGGGTGGGCGTCGATACGATTGACCTGACCACTGCGACCCGGCAGGGGATCGTGGTCATGAACACACCGGCGGGGAACACGACGAGCACCGCCGAACTGACGATCGCGATGTTGATGGCGATGGCCCGGCACATCGGCCCGGCCTCGCAGTCGGTCCGTGAGGGGAAGTGGGACCGCAAGAGCTACACCGGGGTCCAGCTGTCGGGCAAGGTTCTGGCGGTCATCGGCCTCGGTCGGATCGGACTGTCGGTCGCCAAGCGGGCGCAGGGGCTCGAGATGAAGGTCATGGGCTACGACCCGTTCCTCTCCGCCGAGAAGGCTGCTGAACTCGGGATCGAGTTGTATCGCGACATCGACGCGATGATCCCCAAGTGCGACTTCCTCACCGTCCACACCCCAGCCACTCCCGAGACGATGGGGATGATTAACGCGGCTCGACTGGCCTCGATGAAGAAGGGGGTGCGGCTGGTCAACTGTGCTCGCGGCGGCATCATCGACGAGAACGCTCTGGCCGACGCCATCGAATCCGGCCACGTCGCAGCCGCCGCCGTCGACGTGTTCACGAGCGAGCCGCCGAAGCCCGAGGACCGGTTGCCAAAGCTCAAGAACGTACTCTGTACGCCGCACCTGGGAGCCTCGACCGATGAGGCTCAGGAGCAGGTCGCGATCGAAGCCGCAGAGTTGATCTCGGGGTTCCTGGTCAAGAACGAAATCCGCAGCGCGGTCAACATGACCAGCATCTCCGCCAGCGAAATGCAGACGGTCAAGCCGTACCTCGACCTCTCGTACCGGTTGGGATTGCTGCTGGCTCAGCTCAGCCAAGGCAAGGCGATCAAGGGGGCGAAGATCCAGCTCAAGGGCGATGCCGCTTCGAAGCCCGCGAAGCTGTTGGTGAATGCCTTCACGACGGGCCTAATGGATGTGGCCCTCGACAGCGGGGTCAACATCGTCAATGCCGAGGTGGTCGCCAAGGATCGCGGGCTGAACATCAGCACCAGCACCGAGGTCAAAGCCGGAGCCTTCTCGACGCTCGTCTCCGCCACGATCATCACCGACGAGGGCGAACTGACCGCAGCCGGAACGATGTTCGGCCATGAGTTCCTGCGGCTAGTGAAGCTCGACAACTACCAGATGGACGCCTACCTCGACGGCCTGATGCTGGTGTATCGTCATAAGGACGTGCCGGGCCTGATCGGGGC
>JANOKO010000171.1:0-3585 GCA_031419335.1 Planctomycetota bacterium | reverse complement strand
CGAGCTGTTCGCTTACGTCGGCGACCACCTGAGCTACCAGCAGGATGCCATCGCGACCGAAGCGTACCTCGGCACAGCTCGCAAGCGCATCTCCGTACGGCGACATGCCCAACTGGTCGATTACCGGTTGCATGAGGGCTGCAATTCGAGGACTTTTCTGCATATCCATGCCCCTGGCGGTGATGAACTCGATCCGGATGACGTGTTCTTCGTCGCGGGTTTACCCCCCTCGGACCAGGATCCTCCGGAGGCTGTCTCGCTGCGCGAGTTACGGGAGCGCGACACGCTACCGCTGGTCTACTTCGAGCATGTTCAGTTGGCGGATCACGATTGGAGGGTCAAGTCCGCCGATTTGTTGGGGTTCATGCAACTTATGGAGCAAATGGCCAATGCCTCGGCAGGGTCACTCGCAGTTCTCTGGTTGTGTCTCAATCCTGTTGTCTCAGTGACCATTCTGTCGTACCTCTATTCCCCTTGCGACGACGTGGCTCCCCTGATGGATCAGGTGTGTGAGTGTCTGAACACCAATCTCCGCGAAGTCTGCTTGTGGGACTTTGACGAAACGGTGCAGACCCACTGCACAGCCGCCACACTCCGCAGAATCGCGGTCCACGCCGCCCAGCAATGTCCCGCGTCCTGCAATCGGGCCATTCTCGAAGACCTGTTCCCGGATCTGGTCGCTCGCCGGGTCACGCGCGGAGACAAGCTCCGCCTGTTCGCTGCCCACAATGAGATGCAGTTCTATACCTGGGAGGGCAGCCAGTGCTGGCTCCCGCGCGGTGCCACATCGGCCACGCTGCGGGATGCCTATGTCCCTTCCACCGGAGCCGCAGGGGAACAACCTTCCCGCGCGCTACGCCACCTCCAATCCGGAGACCTGTTGCTGCTCGAAGAGGTCCGTGGTTCTCGCACCGGTCACCCCGATGACGCCGACCACGAACGGCGGCAGATCGTCCGCCTGACGAGCGTCGTTCCGACGGTCGACCCCCTCGTCAAAGTGAAATTGCCAGATGGGGCAACCGCCCCACTCCCCGTCGTGGAGATTGCATGGCACCCGGACGACGCCCTGCAATTCCCGCTGTGTCTTTCCGCCCGTGGCCGGGGCACGTCCGATTGCCATCTGGTGGACAACGTCAGCGTGGCGCGTGGGAATGTCATCCTGGTCGACCACGGGCTCTCCGTGTCCGGGGAACGCCTCGCTTGTCACCCGGATCACGTCGCCCCCGATCCGTGTGCCGATCCGAATTGCTGCGGGACATGCCAATCGGAATCGCCCCCGGTGATTGCGCCGCGTCCTTATCGCCCCATCCTGCATGAATGCGAACTCACATTTGTCGAGCCACTGACGGTCTCCGCGCGGGATCAGCAGGCCCAGCGACCGATGGCCGCCTCGGCCATGCTGTCTCAGACAACTCACAAGGCTCAGCCCCAACTCAGCCTGAAAGGGATCACCCCCTCACCCGAAACCAAGACGGTCACCGAATGCAACGTCTCGCTCTCGGTCGACCAATTGATGTCGCGGCTGCGGGTGTCGCCCCTTGATCTGTGCCGCAAGCTGGCACATCTGTTGCCCGCCAAGCGGTGCCAGGAGGTGGCCTCATCATCGGCCTGGAAGCCTCGATCGCGCGAGGAGCGGGAAATTCTGGAGCGCCTCAAGCACGACCTCGAAACGGCGATCTCCTGGGAGGGGCAGACCGATCTGATCGACACGCTGCCGGGGACGCAGGAGTTCACGATCGAGATCGATGACCAGCGCCGCACGCACCTGCGGTTCATCGAGCAGGGTCCGGACGCCCCGCCACCGGGCACCCACTTCTGGGCCACCTATCGCGTCGGCAACGGATCGCTCGGCAACATCGGGGCCGAAGGGATCACCCACATCGGATTTCGCAACGAGAGTCTCTCCGGGCGCGGGCTGCGGGTCCGCAACCCTCTCCCGGCCCGAGGCGGCACCGACCCGGAGCCGATCGCCTCGGCCAAGCTGGTTGCCCCGCATGTCACCCGCAAGCTGAAGCGAGCTGTCACAGCTGATGACTACGCAGCCGTGGTGTTGCAGGAATTCCCAAACGACATTCAACAGGCGAAAGCCCACCTGATCCCCGGAGCGCTGGGTCATCTGGTGCAGGTGGCGATCGACCCCTTCGACAAGGTGCCGGACTTCGAATTCCTGCGTCAAGAGATCCAGACTCGGCTGGCCCTCTTCCGTCGAATCGGCCATGACATCCGCGTGGTCCTGGCCACCGAAGTCCCCATCGATCTGGGACTCAACATTCGTGTCGAGTCGGGGTATCTCTTTGAGCATGTCCGCACCGAACTGCTGCGGGCCTTCAGTTCCGGAACGCTGTCGGACGGCTCTTTGGGTTTCTTCCATCCCGATCTGCGGTCCTTTGGCGACGGGATCTACCTCAGCGAGGTCATCGCAGCCGCGCGGTTGGTGAAGGGAGTGCGGGGGCTGGATGTGGTGACTCTTCAGCGCAGGGGGCAGAAGTCCGAGCAAGCCATCATCGATGGCGTGCTGACACTCCGCCCCCTGGAGGTCGCGGTGCTTCAGCGCACCTCCGGCAACCGGGAATCCGGAGAGCTGAAGATCGTGGACGCGGCGAAGACAAAGACAGGAGCCCAGCCATGACGACGCGAAGACTTGGGATTGAGCCAGTCCCACTCGGGAGGGCGAAGCTCCTGCTGAGCCGCGAGCCAGGGGACACGCTGTCTGGTGGATGCGGCTCGGCAGGAGCCTCGCCCTCCCGAGGGAGTGACATCCCTTGTGATGACTTCTCCCTCTCCCCCACGAGAGACGTGACACCGTTTCAAATGTGGGCTGTGGGGGAGAGGGCCGGGGTGAGGGGGCCATATTCGAGGGACATCCTCCGCTCCAACGCAGGCGAGCCGGGCGGCGTCAGCCCCCGGACTGAGAAGGCGGGTGGCAGGGTCAGAAGGCATTGCGCATGGCCCTGTGACCAGAACAGTGTCGCCCCCATTCCGGGCCTTCCGCAAAGCCTCCAGACCCGGCCACCCACGCAGCTCAATCTCACCGAGACAGGAGACCGGCCATGAAGCCCGACTGTGAGGCCTGCCAGGGGATCGAACCTCTAACACCGGTCTCTGTGGCCAATCGTCCCGGACTTCCGGCGCTGCAGTACCGCGCGGGGACGCATGGGTCGTTTCTGGAGTCGATGATCGCGCGGCTCTCAGTCATGGGGGCCGAGAAGGCCAAGCAGCGGGCCGCCCTGACCGGGGATGATCGTACCGGGCTTATCATCTCCGGAAAAAGCCCAGCTGCGCCGTGGTTGCATACGCGGGAACCATCCGACCCGACGGTGGCTCTGCTCGACGCCTGGGCCACGGTGGGGGACGTACTCACGTTCTACCAAGAGCGAATCGCCAACGAAGGGTTCTTGCCCACGGCCCGCGAACCGCGATCGCTGCACGAACTGGGCGGTCTGGTCGGGTACAAGCTGCGTCCGGCGCTGTCGTCGAGCGTGTACCTCGCCTTCGACGTCCAAGCCCCCCCCGCGTTGGACTTAGATGTCCCCCCCGCTCCCCCGCACGAAGTCCTCATCCCCAAAGGCACCCAGGCCCGCTCGA
>JANOKO010000170.1:0-3866 GCA_031419335.1 Planctomycetota bacterium | reverse complement strand
CTCCACGGGGGGCAACATCGACGAGTGTCGGCAGGCGATTATCCGCAACAGCAACGTGCCGATCGGGACGGTGCCGATCTACTCAATGATCATCGGACGGAAGCTGTATGACCTGAACGAGGAGGTCATACTCGAATCGCTGAAGCATCAGGCCGCTCAGGGTGTCGACTACTTCACGATCCATGCCGGGGTGCTGTATGACCATTTGCAATACGTCAAGCAGCGGCTGATTGGGATCGTCTCGCGCGGCGGGTCGCTGCTCGCCAAGTGGATGATCGACCACGATCAAGAGAATCCGATGTACACGGCCTGGGACGACATCTGCGACATTATGCGAGTGTATGATGTGACCTTCTCGATCGGAGACGGGCTGCGTCCCGGTGGCCTCGCCGATGCGACCGACCAGGCTCAACTCGCCGAGCTGTGCACCCTGGGCGAGCTGACCGAGCGAGCTTGGCGGAAGGGCGTGCAGGTCATGGTCGAGGGTCCGGGGCACGTCCCGTTTGACCAGATTGAATACAACATGAAGCTCCAGCGGACGCTGTGCCACGGGGCACCGTTCTACGTCCTCGGGCCGCTCGTGACCGACATCTTCCCCGGTTACGACCACATCACCAGCTGCATCGGGGCCACAGCTGCCGGATACCACGGGGCGAGCATGCTGTGCTACGTGACGCCGAAGGAGCATCTGGGCCTGCCGAAGAAGGACGACGTGAAGCAGGGGTGCATCGCCTACAAGATCGCCGCTCATGCCGCCGACGTGGCTCTGGGGATTCCGGGGACGCGCGACCGCGATGACGAACTGACGAAGGCCCGCGCGGCCCTTAACTGGGAGAAGCACTTCGAGCTGAGCTTCGATCCCGACACCGCTCGGGCGTACCACGACGAAGACCTCGATGTCGACACCGACTTCTGCGCGATGTGCGGTCACGACTGGTGCAGCGTCCGCATCAGCATAGAGATCGTGGAGTTCGCCAGCGGCAAGGAAGAAGGCTACCGCTGGGACAAAGCCAAAGTCACAGCTGCCCTGACCGCCGAGCAGCAAGAGATCCTCGAAAAACGCGGCGTCCTCAGCCCCGACGAGATCCACAAACTCGCCAGTAAGACCCGCAAAGCCCTCGGAGCTGAGACAGTGAAGAAGGCCGACTGCCACAGCGACTACGTTGGTGATGATGTGGCGAAGCAGCTCCAGGCCGAAGAACTGGTCCAATTGGGGCAGTGATTGAACCATAGTTTGGTATGGAAGAACCGCTACATGTCTGGACCGCTCGGACGTTTTTCCGGTGCCGGGGGAGTGCCGAATCTTGGCGGTCCGGCTCCGGGCGGTGGACCGAAGGTGGTGTTGAATCCGGCGATGAGTTCCTTGTTGTCGAGGAACTCGTCCTGACCCTTGTCCCATGATTTGAACCATGTTCCAAAGAGTGAACTCCATTCCGCCTTGGAAGTCTGACCATCCTTGTCAGCGTCGGACAGCTTGAGGAAAGGGGCTCCCAGAAATGTTCCGGGGCCAAATCCGGTGGGCGGTTTGAATCCACCAGGAACGGCACCCGGCTGGGGTCCGAATGCCGCATTTAGTCCCTTGGTGAATTCATCCTTGTCGAGCGATTGGCTCTCATCCTTGTCCCATTCGCTGAGCCATGTTTGATTGAGCGATGAGAACTCATCGAGTGACAACTGATTGTCTGAGTTCGAATCCGCTGCCGCCAGTATTTGCGGTCCGTGAAAATTCCCTGGACCAAACCCACCCCCAGGTCCAAAACCTGGGCCGCCACCGGGAGGGCCGAAGCTCATGCCGGGTTCTTTCCCTGGGGATGTTCCGGCCAACTGAGACGTGATGGATGCAAGGCGTTTATCCAGGAAGGTCTCCAGCGGTGGCTGACCTCCAAACATGCCCGGACCGGGGCCAAAGCCCCCCGGACCACGCGCCGCTTGTGCCTTAGCTGTGCGTTTCTGTTCCTGATCGACAAGCACTTGAACAGCAGCCCGCACGACGGGCAGGCTGAGGCGGGTGGCCCCGTGTTCGCCGAACTGGGACTCCGTCAATTCCTTCAAGTGCTTCCGATAGACCTGATTGAACTCCTCCCACGCGAGGAGCCGCTCAATGAGTTTGTTCTGTCCCACATGCGGATGACTGATGCTCAGATCCTGCAACAGTTCCGCTGACCCGGCCATCGGAAACGCCCCCATCGAGAGGTCCAGATCCCACGGCAAGAATTCAAACTTCTTCGACCGCGGCGGAAGGTACACATAGTAGTTGTGAACCTGTGTCAGAAAGCTGTCCATATTGGACAACAGCGTATTCACGGCCAGGAAGCGCGCGAACTGATCGGTGTCGAGCAGAGTTCCGATGGTCTGACGAAACTGCGGGTCGTCGGCCTGTGCGATCAGGCGAGTCACGTCGATGAGTCGTTGGGCCTCTTCCTTGTTCGGTTGAGATTTGGGAGTGAACCATTCATACGCTTGGAAGTCCTCGCCTTTGTACTCTAACCCCTGTGTCCCTTCGGGCTTGAGAAGCATCCCCTTGCCTGTCTGGTAATGCCGCTTGAGGAACGCCTTGTCGATCTCCTCGACCAGCGTGTACAGCCCCAGCGGCTCGTGATCGCATTCGCCATCGATCGTTAACGAGACATCCGCAAATGCCGTTCGCGGAGAGGGGATCCCAGCAGCTTGAAACACGGGGTAGGACAACGCTTGCCGCACATGTGTCGGGTCCATCACGTTATTGTGCAGGTTCAGCTGCTGCATTCCGTGAAACCTCTGGTCGTCATGGAAGCGGTTGAAGTCGATCTTGAAGGGACGTTTGCGAGTACTCTGGGAGAGCATGTAGCTGCCGTTCCCTTTGAACCGCAGGCCGATTTCAGCAAACACTTTGCCGTCCAGTTCGATGTCCGCTTGGACGTACTCGAATTCGAATCCGAAACTGCCGGGGCGCATTCTCCCGGGCCCACCTGGTTGCGGCTCGCCCGTGGGACGTGGTGGTTGTCCATTCGCAGGCGGTCTGCCGGGAGCACCTCCTCCCGGAGGCGGTCCAAATCCGGGGAAGCCACCGCCTGCTGGGGGTTGCATCGCCTTCCAGTTTTCGGCGGTGACATGCAGGTGGATCTTCCAGATGCGGGTCAGTCCGAACACCTGGTCGGATGCATCGGGCCGTGGGGCCGCGGACCGCTCATCCGCGCCACCGTAGGAACTCAACACAATGACCACGAGCAGAGCAGAAAACAGGCATCGGAGCATGTGCAATGGGCTTTTCGAAACGTGGGTCCGTTTCAGGCATCCGCATAGCCGGAAGTCGGACGGAAAGGGATAGCGAGCAGAGTATCCCCTTCACCACAGCGGAGCAATGAATGGCTGTCCGGGTAGACCGCCATTACTCCATGTGTCCACCTCCTGCCGCATTAGGATCTGGCTCGAAACAACTTTCCGATCGGATTTGGAACGAAGGGAACGAAGACACATCAAACTTGACCCTTCGTTTCCTTCGTTGCCTTCTGTTCAACTCCTATGGGTAAAAACGGGGAGTCGTTGTGGACCATGTCCTCAGTGTGGCCCGTGTATGCGATTCCGTCAGCCGCAGTCTTGGGAACCGTTCCCCCGGTTCAGTATGATGCACAGGCGTGTTTCCCAAGGAGTGCTGCATGATGCGTTGGCTGTGCGTACTGATTGTCCTGTGTCAGACGAGTGCCGGAATGGCAGCTGAGCCGGAGTTCGAGTCAGCGGTCGCTCCCCTGGTGGCGGGACGCTGTGTCGAGTGCCATAACCCACAAGAGAAGTCCGGTGGCCTCGACCTCACAACGCGAGCGTCCACGCTGAAAGGGGGCGACAGTGGGGCGGTCTTGAACCTCGAACAACCAAATTCGAGTCTGCTG
>JANOKO010000169.1:0-11685 GCA_031419335.1 Planctomycetota bacterium | reverse complement strand
TGTTCATCGCGAACAGGGCCGGCGAGTGGTTGTTCGACTCGGTGTACCCCGAGTGGATGAATGCCATGCGGTCGACATGCTCGCCGATGTGCGGGAAGATCGACGAGATCATTTTGCCGCACTCCCCGCGCGGCGTGAACTCGAACACCGACTTCATCAGATTGCCAACCGAGTCCTTAAAGAACCCGGTGGTGTTGCTGAACGCGGGATCGAATTCTTTGATCGACTTCCCGTCCCACTTCTCGAGGGCGGGTTTGTAGTCCCACGTATCGACCTGGCTCGGGCCGCCGTTGGCGAAGATCCAGACAACGCGCGTCGCCTTCGCATCGAAGTTTGGCTTCACCGGGGCCAAAGGATTGAGCGACCGGTCGCCGAGGCCAGTTGGTGCGGCATCGGCCTGGGAGAGCAGACCCTCCTGCGCCATGAGCCCTGTGAGGCCCAGCATCCCAAACCCGCATCCGGCTTGGCGTAGCGCGTCTCGACGGCTGACAAATGGATTAGACATCGGCGGACCTCTCGGAACCAGAATCGCAATGGAGTCAGTTTATACTCATCGCCACAGAAATCGACACACCCGATGCACTGGGCAGTCAGGTGAGCGGCCAGAACTCACGTCTCCAAAGACTTCCGAAGTCTCCGAAGACTTCGGAAGTCTGGCGGTTAAGCTTCCATTGGCCGCCCGCCTAAGCGTCGTGACGCGAGCCACCGATGCTGCTCACCGTGGTTCGTGCCTGCGCCAGGGCCTGGTCAGACGGCAGTCAGGGGGAATCTGCAACTGGCGGCTGTCCGCACACAGTTTGTGACAAATCAACCTGGGTGCAGAATATCAGACTTTGGAACGGTGGGGAGTGTCGAACTGTTCGACCCGCAGCGAGAAGGTGTGTGTCCACATGTCTCGCAAGCTTGAATCGACTTCCCCAGAATTGGATCTGGGATCGGAGAAACGCCGGTTCATCTTGACTCACCACGGATGTCTGAGGGATAACGCCACTCGTGTTCGAAGATTTCTCTGGCAAGGAGGCTGGAGCATGCGTCGCTGGATGGCTACTGGTGTGATTGGAACGTACCTGCTGCTGCTGGCGTTTGGCCTTTTTAGCCACACACTGGGCTATAAGTCATCGGACCATGTGGGGATGTATTTTTGGGTTTGGGACATGTACTGCGGCTGGTGCGGGTACGAAATCCGCCACCATGTCATCGCCGAAGGAGCGAGTGGCCAATACTACCAAATCACGCCACCTCCATGGGGAGAATTTGTCCCGTTCGGGTCGGCGGAACGCCACCACTATGACGGTGCCGCATCCTTCACAGGCGTGATGGCCTCACACATCCTCGAACACACCGAACACGAGCCGATCGTCGAGGTCATACTCGTCGAGGAGGCCTGGTCCAAGAAGTATAACCTGCCCGATACGATCTATCTCAACCGGTACGAAGAGCCCAAGGTGAAGCGCAGCTACTTCCGTCCGCGCATGCTGCTTTCGGCAGACGGGACGATCCGAGAGCGCTATTACGATTGGACCGGATGTTTGTCGTACTTGGCGATTGCGGACAACCCTCGCTTGCAACGGAATATGCAGGAACGACCGTTCCTCATGTCAAACGGCTTTTCGAGCCCTGGACCCGTGCGACCGGTGAGTTACTCCACGACAGAGAATCCGCCCGAGTAGATATCCCAAAGCCCGACGATGTGCCGGAAAGGTATCGCTGATGTCCCCACACCCGGAACGAACCGCATCCGAAACCACGCTCGAATCGGGTGCGAGTCTGGCTTCGCGAATCGAAGCGTTTTTCTTCACCGCGGAACGGCCTGTGGGTCTGGGACTCATTCGAATTCTTTTGCCGCTGGTGCTGCTCATTCCAACCCTGCACCGGGTCTATCGAGTGCGCGAGTTGTACTCTCAGTCCGGCGCTCCAACGCCGATCTGGAATAACTACGGCCAGCCCGATTTTCTGCCAATTCCTACGGCTCCTGTGGCGGCTGGACTGTACGCCCTGCTGATTCTGTCGTTGATCACTTCCAGCATCGGGTGGAGAGCGCGGACATCGCTAATGATTTCTGGGGTTCTCCTGTCCTACTTTGGCATGCTCGACCTGATTGGGACGATGACGAAGTTTACCGTCATCGCAACTCACGTCCTGGTGCTGCTGTCATTTTCCGCATGTGGTTCCGTGTGGTCGTTGGATCGCTGGCTGCTGAGCCGCCGGGGGCAGGTGGTGAATGAGTCCGGAGCTGCATGGCCGCGTCGATTGATTCAGATCCTGATCGGAGTGATCTACCTGGGAGCCGTTGCGACGAAGTTACACACCCCCGCCTTCTTTTCCGGGGACCAATTACGATTCTGGATGTTGACCAACGTCAATTCGGCCAATCCGGTGGGCGAGGTACTCTCGCAATATCCGGGGCTCATTCTGTTCATGGCCTACGTCACAGTCGTCTGGGAAGTCCTGTTTTTGTTTACCGCCTGGAAGGGCACATTTCGGACGGTCATGCTGGGGTTGGGAGCTTTCTTCCACATCATGACGTACTTCACACTCGGACTGGTCGTGTTTCCACTCGTGTACTTTGCGGTCTATTTTGCCTGGTACGAGCAACCCGATCATCTCGCCTGGAAGGCGAGGTGGCAGCGGGTGTTTGGCCATGATTTCCGTGAGCAGATCTCGGACCGAGCTCTCATCATCCCAACTTGGCTGAGCGGGAGAATTCCCAGTTTTCTAACCTGGGTCGCATGCGCCGGGTGTGCGGTGGGGCTGGGAATGTGGATTGACCACAATTCCGATCCCTTCGGGGATCACCGTTCCGAGGGGCGATACACCCTGACACCGATTGACACCGAACGGCTGGCTGACTTGCTGCGCAACGATCAGGCGATTCATGTGACCGACAAATTGTTTGCTCTGAATATCGGTTCGGTGATGTTCAATGACAATTTGATCGATCACAAGACGGCGTTTCAATACGGCGAAAAGGCCATGGTTCAGTGCAGCTTGCTTCCGCCTCACGAAGATCTCTACATGGAAGTGCATCTCCGGAATGACCAGGAGCAGATCATGCGCCGTGTCTGGCAAGTGGTGGCGCGTGAGAACCTGCGAGGGCACTTTTGGTTTGAAATGGAGGAGTCGCTGGAGCCCGGCTTGTATTCGGTCGTGGTGAAGATCAACGGTTCCGATGCCGGGAGAAGATCATTAGAGCTGTTGCCGTCCGTGGAGATGAATTCACCCGCAACCTCTGCTTTGCTGCCAGTCGTCCGTTCGGAATTGCCCCTCGGGACGTTGTCACCATCGCCCCCGTGAACCCTCGGAAACGCGAGCGCTGTTTGACTTCCCTCCCTGTGTGTGTTAATTCCCAAACTGAACACAACATGTTGTGACACCTCCTGGTACGGATGCCCCCTGACTCCAGTCTTCTCACATGAAACGGTCCACTCTCCACCGCGACTACCGAATTCTGATTGCCGACGATGATCGTGGCTTTCGGGATACGCTGGAGATCATCCTCGAACAGCACTTCTGGACTCTCACGGTGGAGTGTGCCGAACAAGCCATTGAAGTGGTCGAGCACGATCCGATCGACCTGGTCCTGTTCGACATGCACATGCACATTTTGACTGGACTAGAGGGACTCTTGATCGTGAAGCAGTTGCGTGCGGAATTGCCTTGCATTCTCATGACCGCTGACTTGACGGAGACACTCAAGCGACAGGCGTTTGAGGCCCGCGCCCATGCGGTCCTGAAAAAGCCAGTCGCGCGCCGCGACCTGATCGTGCAAGTGGGCAGCGTATTGTCTTCCGTCTATCATGATCCGGAACTCGCGGAACGGTTGGCGTGTTGAAGAATCGGTCCCTCGGTCGATACTCTGCTGGGGGGTGAGAGATGCAGTCAAACAAGAGCCCACATCACTGGTGCGCAACTTCCGCAGGAATCGACGCTGATGGCCACCATCACATTTCAGGTGCTCGATGGATTCGAGGCGGGACGCTTGTATTGCGACCTGCAAACACCGATCTCCATTGGGCGGGAAGAGGACAATGATATTCGGTTGAACGATGACCGCGTCAGCCGCTTTCATGCCAAGATTCAAGAAGACGCCGGTCGGGTCATCATGACTGACCTCGATAGCACCAACGGCACACGGGTCAATGGCCATCCGGTTCGCATGCGGGTACTCCAGTTGGGGGACCAGATTCTCTTTGGGCGTTGCTTGATGGTGTATGGCAGTCCGGAGGAATTGGCCGAGCTGCATGTGCCGCCTAAGAAGATTTCCGATTCAGGTGTCTCGATCATGCCGCCCGGGGATGACGAGGGCACCCACCTCCCGCACCCTCTGGAACCCGTGCCGCAGAATGATCCCTTCGGCGGTCATCGCCCCGAATTGCCCCAGGGCCTGACTCCGCTGCAGGCCGTGCAGGTGTCGGACCTGCTCTCCTTTATTCGGGCGAACGTGTTGTTCGTTCTGGAGAGCGGAGAAGAGCAGAAGCCCGTCCCGCTGAAGGGCAGCCAGCGGATGACCGTCACGCCCGAGGCCTGGCATCTGCTGCAAAAAGTCCAGTTGGATTTGTCACAGTACCTGCGCGAGATTTCCGAGCCGGGTCGGTAGCGAACTCGTATTATGTCATGCCAGCCCGACGCGCCAGTGAGGATCGATGTCAAAGGATTCTGGCGACGGTAGACTGGGGACTGTCAGTCACAATAGTATGAGGCTCTGATCCCAACACCGAATGTCCACTGCTGAGACGATGATGAGATTACACTCCTGGCTCTCTCCCAAATGCCGAGTGGGTGCGTCTTCGCTGGAGGGAGTGGGCGTATTTGCTGCCTCATCAATCGCCGAAGGAGAACTGGTTTGCGTTTGGGGCGGTGTAGTGTACACGGCAGCCGAAGTTGACTCGCTGGGGGGGGGGGTACGCTCACTTCCGAACCCACCCGCACGAGGTCGCTGAGGGGTTCTATCTCGGCTCGACCAGCCTGACGGCAATCGATGGTGCCGAACGATTTAACCACAGTTGTCTTCCGAATGTGGGAGTGAAGGGGCAGATACTGGTGTATGCTCGCCGAGGGATCGAGGCGGGAGAAGAGTTGGTCTTTGACTACGAGACGACTGATGTCTCGCTGATGCCCTTTCAATGCTGCTGCGGTGTTGCCGAATGCAGACGGGTGATCGACGGGAATGCGTGGAAGACTCCCGAGTTTCAAAAGCAGAACGCCGGGTGGCTTACTTCATACATCGCAGACAAGGTGGCTCGATTGTGATCCCTCACTGGGCGTTTTATGGGCTGCTTTTCTTGGCTGGCATCACAGGCGGCGGAGGCGACATCTCGCTTGCCAAATGGGCTAAAGAGGACCGTCCGATCTGGCTGGTCATGGGGCTGGTGAGTTGGCTCTCGTGTCTGATCCTGTTTGCGATGCTCATTCGGCACAGTGGTCGGTCACTGGCGGTGACATTCACTCTGTCGGCAGTTGTGCATATCGTCATGGTCTTGGGCTGGGATCTCGCCCAAGGCGAGACCCAGACCTCGAAGATAGAGTGGGCCGGGATTGCGTTGGCGATTGTCGGCGTGGTGCTGATCGAGTGGGGACAGAGCGGGGACTGATCCAGGCACGTTGAGCCAGCCTGACCGTAAACGGCTGAGGCACTGCTGGAGCCGACTCAGCCATCAAAAACCACCCGCCTCCATGACAAGTCGGCGATGTTCGACTCGTACGGGGAGATTGACTCGCAGGACTTCAATCGTAGTGCGGCCAATGGCGGTCAACCCCACCAGCAACGGGCCGTCCCAAACAAAATGCTCCTCCCAAGCGTCCTCGCGAGGATTGAAGAGTGGGTGCAGCGTGTTGCTCTCGGGATCGTAGCCCGCGACGTTGGAGCCTTTGTAGCTGTTGCAAGGCAGGCAAGCCCAAGCCAGATTCATCGTGGTCGTGCGACCGGAGTGCTTCTGGGCTCGGATGTGATCCAACTGGAATGGTTGCACATCGAACTCGTCCCGGATGTGGCAGTATTCGTAACATCCTCCGGCTCGCTCGCGGATTTGGCGACGACGAGAGACGGCCATCGGTCAACCCGCTTTCCGTGCCGCCAGCGACAGACGGGCCTTCGCCTGCAACACATTGAGGAAGCTGCCGACTCGCAGATATCTCTCCAGTTCCTCTCGCTCCACCGCACTGATGGTTCCCGTTTGGTTTCGCTGAGCCAGCTTGTTGATATGCGCTGTGGCCCGACGACCGAACTTCCAACGCAAGACGGCCTGAGCGACTTCCGCCGAGAGATCGCCCTGCTTCGGGTCCAATACGTCGGCGAGGATTTCCGCTTCGGTCAAAGTGGTCGCGAGCATGGGGTCGACTCATCAGAATCATGAGCGGAGGTGGTCTGGAACAATTCCTCCGACATCAACACCGTACCCATTTCCGGAAAGGTTTTCCAGCCGAACTGATTTGCCCGTCTGAGACGCTGAATCGGCGGCTTGTGAGCATGCTCGATGTGACTTAGCATCCGGGTCGGTCACAGCGAGCGGCAGACGTGAGTCTGTCGAGCATTCATCGCACGCCGAAACTCGACAGACTTACGTCTGCCTCTCGCTAAGACATCGAACTCACGAGACCACCGCATGGACAGCACCGCTCTTCAATCCGCCCTGCAATGGAACGAACGTTACGCCTCACAGGCGGTCGAACAACTCACCGCACTGCTTCGCATTCCGAGCGTCAGCGCCCAGTCGGCTCACAACGCCGACACACGGCGGGCGGCGGAGTTCGTCCTCGATCAACTGAAGTCTGCCGGGTTGAAGTCGGAGCTGTGCGAGACGTCAGGTCATCCGATTGTGTACGGTGAGTGGCTGGGGGCTCCAGGTGCCCCGACGGTGATGGTGTATGGCCACTACGATGTTCAGCCGCCGGATCCGCTCGACAAGTGGGAGACGCCGCCGTTCGAGCCGACGATCCGCAACGGTCACATCTTTGCTCGCGGGGCGACCGACGACAAAGGGCAAATGTTTACGCACATCCGCTCGGTGTCGGCGTGGCTCAAGACGGTGGGCAGCCTGCCGGTGAATGTGAAGTTCGTCATCGAAGGGGAAGAGGAGGTCGGGAGCAATCACCTCGAGCTGTTCCTGAAGGCCAACAAAGAACGCTGTAAGAACGACATCGCAGTGGTGAGCGACACCAGCCAGTACGGGCCGGGTCTGCCCGCGATCACGTACGGCCTGCGGGGGATCATCGCGTGTGAGGTGCTGCTGCACGGACCGAAGCAGGATCTGCACAGCGGGATCTTCGGCGGATCGATCGCCAACCCGGCCAACGCACTGGCCCGGATCATAGGCGAACTGCATGGTGAGGACGGACGGGTGCAGGTGCCGGGGTTCTATGAGGACGTGACGGACCTCACTCCGGAAGAGCGGGCCGAGTGGGCGCGGCTGCCGTTTGACAAACAGAACTTCCTGGCTGGAGTCGGGTCGGGCGACACCTGGGGCGAGACCGGCTTCACGACGCTCGAGCGCCGCTGGGCCAGGCCGACATGCGACGTGAACGGGATGCTCAGCGGATACACCGGCGAGGGGCCGAAGACGATCATTCCCAGTTGGGCCATGGCCAAGATCACCTGCCGCCTGGTCCCGAGCCAAGACGAACACAAGATCGTGGCCGCCCTTCGGAAGTTCGTCGAGGCCCGCGTCCGTCCTGGCATTCGTCTCGAATTCAAAGAGCACCACGGCTGTCCCGCCACCGTCTGCGACCTCAATAGCCCCTACATGGCGGCTGCGAAGAGAGCCATCGAGAAGGGGTTCGGCAAAGCTCCGGTCCTGATCCGCGAGGGCGGCTCGATCCCCGTCGTCGGCACCTTCAAAGAAGTCCTCGGCGTCGACACCCTGCTTCTCGGCTGGGGCCAGAACACCGACAATCTGCATAGCCCGAATGAGAAATTCTCGCTCGAAGACTTCCAGCGCGGGATTCGGGCGAGTACGTGCCTGTGGTGGGAACTCAGCAGAAAGCCGGGATGAATCCCACCACTCAAGGGTTGTCATCGCCGCGGAACGATTCGCCCGATTCCGGGTCCGTCAGCCCCCCTCCAGCCGCGGATGTGATGCGTTTCACCAGGATCGTCGCGTAGCAGCCGCGTGGCAAAGTAAAGGTCAGCCGCAGAGCCCGTTGGTCTCGATACAGCTCATCAGGGAGCTCGGTACAACTGACATCCAAAGGCCGCACGATGGCCGCACGCTCTCCTTTGGAGAAGAAGCTGTCACGGGGGTGCTTGATCTTGAGGTCGGCCCGCGTGAGCCCTTCGCGACTCAGGACTCGGTCGGTGATGACGGTGATCGGGGCATCGTCTTCATAGACGGATCGCGCGGATGGAAAGGGGATTTCCAGAGTCGCAAGATCCAGCAATGCATTTGCAGGCCACGATCGGAAGAACGGGGCCGGCCCCTGCGACAGGGGCACCTCGACGCGGCACTCAGCGGGACAACTGACGTGTATCGCCTCTGCCAGGACTTTGTTCCACAAATGGCTTTGAAATGCCGAGAGGTACAAGCTGCGCATGTCCTGCCGGACGCGGGTCCAGGCACCTTTGAAGTCCGTCGGGTGCTGCACAAGATACGACACGATACTGCGACGATGTGAGCGTCCCAGCCGCTCCATACAGACCGGCCAATTCCCCCAGGAATGGCGTAGAATAGCTTTCTCTTTCTTCTCAGCCGAGCGGTCATGGTGCGAGTGGGCGGCCATACAGAGCCACAGCGTTCGCTCATAATCTCCGGCAATCCACGGGCGGGCGATGAATTCCCCCTCCGAGGTGACCGAGCCGAAACGCTGGTCATCGAAATAGTTCGGCAGGCCCCATTGGCTGAGTTCATGCAGTGCCGCACTGGCTCGCGCACACTCGTCCGGAACCATGTCGCGCATCACGATCTGAAACGAGTTGGCGGAAATCTCAGCGGAACGAAACGGAATGTCCGACTGTCCGAGGTAACGCAGCCCCCAGAAGTCCCGTTGGGCATTCCTCGCTGGGCCGCGCTGGACCGTGACGAACTGCGAGGTCTCCGCATGCCGATCTTTCAGCCCGCCGTAGGAGACCCGCTCACGAGGCAGATTCCACATCTGGAGTAATTGGGTGATGGCCTCGGGCGTACCGATCCCATGTTTCTGGAGTTCATACACCGTGAACTCCCCCTTCGCGCGAATCGGAAATTCCGACAGCTCGGTCACGACGAAGTCTTCGGGACGACATTTCAATTTCATGGATGGAGTTTATCGTTTGGGAGTGGCGTCCGTTACTGGATATCGGGGAGATATCGATCGAGTGCGTCCCTCACCATTGAGAGAGAACATTTGTGAACATCCCGAGAGCGATTTCCAGAGGAATCCTGACCGTGAGAATGATCCGCAGCAGGCCACCAATCTACGGCGGATGATCTCCCGACTTGGACTGGCGTCTCGACTTCGAGAGATTCGAGATCGCTGATCACTCGACCCTCTCAAACCGGCTACCCACCACAGCTGGATACCCGCGCAGGAATTCAGGGGTGGCCATGGAGCGTTTGCCGACAGGTTGGATGCGCTCGATCTCGCAACTGCCATCGGCGCACTTCACGCGCAGGGATTTACCGTCGTTGTGAACGACTGTACCGGGGGCATGGTCGCTGTGATCAGAGAAGGGGTGTGGACAAACTTCCAGGATGAGTACCCGCAGTGGGGGGCGGCCTTCGAGCTTTAAGTAGGAATACGGCATCGGCCACGGCTGCATCGCGCGGACTTGGCAATTGATCTGTCGGCCTGTTTGCGACCAGTCGATGGCACCGAATTCTTTCTTGAGCTTGGGAGCCTTGGTGACGAGAGACTTGTCCTGCATCGTGCCGGTGAGTGGACCGCGTTCGAGATCGTCGAGGAAGAGAAGTAAGGTGGGGACGACTCGATCCGCCATGCGCAGTTCGAGGTCACCGGCAGTTTCCCGAGGACCGATCAAGGTGGTGTAGGTCGCCAGGATCGGACCCGCATCGAGTCGGGGTTCGATCTTGAAGATCGAGACACCCGTTTCCGTCTCGCCCTTCCACATCGCATACTGGATCGGGGCCGCTCCTCGGTACTTCGGCAACAGCGAAGCATGCAGGTTGTAGCACCCCTGGGGAGGGACGCCGATCACTTCCGCCGACAGAATCTGCCCGTACGCAGCAACCATGAACAGATCGGCGCGGAGATCTCTTAACAGAACGAGGCTCTCTTCGGCGTTGATGTTCGTGGGTTGGAGGACCGGGATGCCTCGCTCGACAGCGAAGTCCTTCATCACGTTGGAGTGGACACGACTACGGGCATCGAACCGATCGGGCTGGGTAACCAGTCCGACGATCGTGTGGTGAGAGTCGGCCAGAGCTTGGAAGCTGGGCAGGGCGAATTCACCGGTGCCGAGCATGGCGATGCGATAGGACATGGGTTAAGGGGGAGAGGGGCGAGGGGGAGTGGAACAGAATTCATTCCGTTCCCTGATGATCAGGTGGAGCCTTGGTTTGCCCACGTTCTGGCGAACGTAGCGACGAGGAGATTACACGCCAAACAGGGGGGCAAAGCGCGTTCGCAAATGTGTGAGCAGTGGCTCAGCAGAGAGGGGGCGTCCGGTGACTTGCTCGACCAAGGCGGAGGCCCGGTGGTGCATGCCGTGACGGTGAATCTTGGTGTTGAGCCACTCTTTCAGCGGTTGAAACTCGCCCCGCGCAAACATCGTCGACAGGTCGCCCAGTTCGGTTCTGGCTTGCTCAAAAAACTGCGCTGCGTACATGTTTCCGAGGGTATATGTCGGGAAGTACCCCAAGAGTCCCGCGCTCCAATGGACATCTTGCAGACACCCGAGCGCATCGTCTGGCGGCGTCATCCCGAAGTATTCCTGGAACCGCTCGTTCCAGGCCAGCGGGACATCGGCAGGCTGGAGGTCGCCACTGATGAGTGCCTGTTCCAGATCGAACCGCAGCATGATGTGCAGGTTGTAGGTCACTTCATCCGCTTCAACACGAATCCACGAGGGCCGGACATCGTTGATGGCGAAGTGGAAGTCATCGAGAGAGGTTCCACTGAGAGCCTCGGGGAACGCTGCCTGGGCAGGTCCATAGAAATGTTGCCAGAAGGCGCGGCTGCGACCGACAAGATTCTCCCACATGCGGGACTGCGACTCGTGGATGCCGAGCGATGCAGCGTCTCCGCAGGCGAGGCCGAATTGTGCGGGGTCGAGACCTTGCTCATAAATCCCGTGTCCCGCTTCGTGCAGAACACCAAAGAACGCGCCGGGAAAGTGATGCTCATGATAGCGGGTCGTCAGACGGCAATCGCCGGGACCGATGCCACTACAGAACGGGTGAGCGGACGTGTCGAGCCGACCCCGCTTGAAGTCAAACCCGATCGCAGCTGCCGCCCGGGTGGCGAATTCCGACTGAGCCGAGATGGGGTAGGATCGAGTGAGGATTGACGCATCGGGGCGTCGGCTGGAATCGCGAATGGCCGACACGAGAGGGACCAGTTCGCGGCGAAGTGCGGAAAAGACGCCCTGAATCTCGGAGGTCAGCGCACCGGGTTCGTAGTCATCCAGGAGTGCGTCATAGAGTACGCCGGATTCAGCACCCACGGCTTGGGCCTCTTCGCGTTTCAAGTGGATGGTCTTCTCCAGCCAGGGGAGAAACTGAGAGAAGTCTTTCGCACGCTTGGCGGCGATCCAGG
>JANOKO010000168.1:0-1409 GCA_031419335.1 Planctomycetota bacterium | reverse complement strand
TCGAACGCGAGTACCGTGTGAGGGGTAATCAAGAACAGAACCAGCTCAATTTCTTGGGTCTCGGGGGGGTGGTCATTTTGTACGCGATCGCCGCGATCAGTCTCCGGTGGTGGGTTCTCTCTGCTGCCGATGCGTTTTTGGGACGTGTGCGAGAGGGGGAGTTGATCCCGCCCCGGGCCGATGACGAGGAAGATGAGTCCGAAAGCGTGAATCCGTTCAGTCCCGCGTCAGGGATAACACCCTGAGTTCGGGATCATCGCCAGTCATCTCGGCCACGAAACGCACGAAAAGAACAGCGGCAGTCCGACGCATCTGCCGTAGTGCTCAACCACGCATTGCGCACAGGCACTGGGGCAGGAGTCCGAAAATGCCCGGCTCTTGTTTCGTAGTTTTCGTGGTTCACCCCCGGTCCGCTGGGAGAGGTGCTTTCCATGAATTCAGGTGAAGAACTGGTCCTTAACAACCTGTTGTATTGCCCCGTGCCACGGGGTCTCCCTGGAAACCGTCGGGGCGATACGCCCAGTCCACGATTCTCCTGACACTCTGATGTTGTGTTCAGTAGAACACGGAGGCACCCTGCTCTGTGCGCGTGTCAATCGGCTCTTCGAGCGTTATTCTACGCACCGCCGCCGCATGGATGCTCCTTGACGACGGTTCGACATTCGCACAGGAATCCCCAGGGATGGACCGGTCCCGTTCTCGAAAGACACCACTGCCTGTCGACCTGATCGGCACACAAGACCGGTTTGATGATCTGTGCGAAGAAATCGCCAGCGCCGGTATTGTGGCTTTTGATACGGAATTCGTCTCGGAAAGCTACTACAAACCCAAGCTGTGCCTGGTCCAGTTGGCCACTCCTGATGGTGCCCATCTCGTTGACCCGCTCGCCGTCCCAGATTTGAGCCGTTGGTGGTCTTTGATGGCGGACGACCAGACGACAATCATCGTCCACGGGGGTCGCGAGGAGATTCGCTTTTGCCAGCGGTTCTCCGGAACCATGCCCCGCCACCTGATCGATGTGCAAGTTGCGGAGGGCTTGCTGAGCCGTGGGTATCCTTTGGCCTACAAAAACATCGTCAACAAAGTCATGGGGAAAACGGTCGGCACCCATGAGACTCGCTCCGATTGGGAGCGTCGACCGCTGGCGACCAAGCAGCTCGAATATGCGGTCGAGGATGTCGATTACCTCCTGGAGATTTGGCGGCGGCAGGAACACTCCCTCCAAAAACAGGGGCGTATTGACTGGGCCTTCGCGGAATTTGACAGGCTGATCGATACAGTGCAGCAGGAGCAAGACCGCGAAGGGTGGCGGAAGCTCAGCGGGGTCCAGAAGTTCTCGCCCAAACGCCACCGCGGGCCATTGGCCGTGTCGAGGAACTTGTCAAACGCGGCCTGCCACCGCGGCTGGC
>JANOKO010000167.1:0-4335 GCA_031419335.1 Planctomycetota bacterium | reverse complement strand
CAAGTTCAAGTCGTCTCGCGAAAGTACACTGCGGAGCGAGTACCCCGCGCAATTGCGAATAAGAGGAGGCTGTCGCTCGCGAATCAGGGCCTCATGATCTCGCAACAACCGGGTCAGGCGGGAGACAATGTTGCGTTTCGCTTCGACCGATTCACCGGGCTGCATCAGGGCGGGATCGACATCGGGGAACAGCTTGGTGAGTGGCTCGCGTTTGGCTTCGAACCAGTCGCCCCCTGCGAGGACGATCTCAATGCTGCGGACATAATCCCGCATTGAACCGACCCGCACGGCGTGGGCTCCAGCGGCGTCGACGCCCAGCATCCCACCGACAGTGGTGACGGCTGTGGTCGACGGATCGGGAGGCAGATAGCGACCGATCTCTCGCAGTTTTTTGTTGAGGTTGTCTCGGACCACGCCCGCTTGAACGCGGACCGAATTGTCGGTGATCTCTGTGATGGCGGTAAAGTGCCGAGACAAGTCGACGATGATTCCCTGCCCCAGGGCCCCTCCGGTGACATTGGTTCCAGCCCCGCGAGCAATCAAGGGGATGGAGTGCTCCGCACAATACTGGCTGAGTGCCACGACATCTTCGCGGTGCTTCGGGTAGGCCACTCCCAGCGGTGTGATCTCGTACAGACTCGCATCACTGGCGTACATCGCGCACGTCAATGGGTCAAACCGCAGGTCTCCCTTGAAGGAGCCATTCAGGTCTTCCGTGATGCGTTGCGGATCTGGCAAGGGGGAGGAGGGGTTAGAGGTGAACGGGGAGAGGTGAATGGCTAGAACTGAGAACTGAAAACTTCGGCTGGCTCACGTCTTTGAGTTCGCTTGCGTACGGAGCTCTTCCTGGCGATAGCGTTCGCCCAATTCGTGATCGTACGTCACCCGCCCTGTCAGGTCGACCTTCCCATGTCGAGCTCGGCAGCGATAGCACACCAGCACATCGCTCATTACCTGATACAGCACCATATCCAGCAATGCGAGCGCCATTAGAATTCCCAGCGCCCACACCGGATGGTAGTAGTAGATGGCAATACTGCTGCCGATGGCACCGATCGCCACGAACAGCACCCCCAAGACAAGTGGGAAGTCCTTCTGCCGCCACAGATCGAGCGTTCCGCAAATCAAACAGTGGTTCGGGGCCTTGCCCGTGATGTCGTGAGCGGTCAGCGGCTTCGTCCACCCGCACCCGCACTGCACCGCTCCCCCGGACCGGCAATCGTCGGAACGCTGGGACTGGTTGCAGTTCGGGCATCGGAAGGTGACGTGCATCGCTGTTGATCCGTTGGATTGCCACCGTAGCTACGCTCGCCAGTGCGTGGGCGAGTGAGGTGACGTGTCGCCGTACTCGCCCACGTTCTGGCGAAGGGAGCCTCCTCGACTGAATGCACTGATCCTATCAGAACGGGCAATGCAAATCGCGAGACAGTAAAGCAGCAGTCGCCTCACCCAGAAAGATGAGGATGTCGATGGCGTACAACACGCCGGTGGCCGACTGGGTGTTCCGATACTTGAGAATCCGGAACACCAGCGACACGAGGACCAGCGGCCCAATCAGCCCGGCCCAGCGCAGGGCCAACCAGACCCACTGTGTCGTCGCCTCCAGCGGAGGCGCCCAGAGAAATACCGCCCCGGCCAGTACCGTCCGCACCGCCACTGCCGTCAGGAGCAGGCCGTTCATTTGTTGCAGCGGCTCGATCTTCATCCCGGTAGCGGTCAAGTACCAGTGCCCCAGCAGCATCGTCGAGATGGCCCCGCCGATGACCCATCCGCCCGAGAGTTCCGCGAGCAGATCAAACGCCAGCGGTACCCCAGACGCCCGCCCCCACGTCGCAAACACTAACGCCACAGCCGACATCAGGCACACGCTCATTGCATAGCGTACGCCCGCCGCGCGTCGCTCCAGCGTCCACATGATCGAGCCAATAAATGACGAGCTGGCCACTCCAATGGTCAGCGCGTAAAGCCCAGGGGTCGCCACGCCTGGGCTTTCTAACTGCGATAGCGTCAGCGTGGCCAACACGCCCAGTCCCAGCGTGACCAGCATCTGAATCCGAAAGAACCCCGACGTGACCTCTCGCCGAGGCATGACACACCACGTCAGGCTCATCCCGAAGATCAATCGCAACGCCAATTGAGGAATCATGCAAAGGATAATAAGGATCTTGATCCCGGAACGCAGCTATCCCCGGGAGAGCGACTTGGGTGGGGTGATGACTGGGAAGTCAATAGGCATGCCTGGGCGGCGTTCCCCGTTCCCTCGGAATTCCCATGGCCCTCGTCGGGATACTTCAGGCGAAGTCGGTTTGATCTGGTGAGTATTTCGGACTCCACATGGCAACAGTTCGTGACCTCTGTCGTGACTTCAGCGGGCTGTGTATTAGCCAGTCTCGACGCGTCGGGGCTCGCCTGGAGGTCCGAGTCGATCCATTCGGCCACTGCGACCCGTCCCACACATTTCAGCGGGTTCAACAGCGGATCCAAGACCGCCATCCCAGTTTGTTAGGACATGGTCCAAAACAACTTCCCGTTTCACATTGGGAGTTGAACAGAAGGCAACGAAGGGTCTTGTTCGAACTCTCTTCGTGACCTTCGTTGCCTTCTGTTCAAAATCAATTCGGGAAGTTGTTTCGAGCCAGATCCTTATTTCAATCGGTATTGCGGTCGTGCCTGTAAGAACGCCGCGATTCGATCGGTGCGAGACAATGCCACCGGGATAAAGTCGATCGCTTGTTGGAGTCGGTCATTCGGTTCAGCACAACTGAAACGCAGAAACCCCTGGCCAGCGGTTCCGAAACACTCGCCGCCCAGACAGGCCACTCCGAACTGGTCGTCAGCACCTTCAAGCAAATACAGCGCCAACCCGTGGCTGGTGATTCCCAGTCGCTCGCAGATGGAGCTGACGTTGGGGAAGACGTAGAAAGTCGCGGCCGGGGGAAGCGTACGGAATCCCTCAATCCGACTCAGACCATGGTTGAGCAATTGGACCTTGTCGCGAAAGAGTTCCATCTGACGATCGCGTTCAGCGCGATCACGGGTCAGGGCATGGAGTCCCGCGAGTTGAACAATGGGCGGTGTGCAGGAGACAGTCGTGTTGATCATTTTTCCGATCGCATCTGTCACTTCTGCGGAGGCCACTGCGAATCCCAGCCGCCAGCCACTCATGCTGTAGGACTTGCTAAACGTGTAGGCGGCCACCGCTTGATCGAGCATGCCGGGTTGGGCCAGCAGGGAGTGATGCCGACCTTCCCAAATCATGTGACAGTATGGCTCATCGCTAAAAACGGCGATATTCTGGCCGCGCACGAGATCCGCAATGTCCCGGAGATCCTGCTCAGTCGTGACTCCGCCCGTCGGGTTATGCGGCGAGTTGAGGAAAATCGCTTTCGGCTGTTTCTCCGTCGTCAGAAACTTTTCGATCGCGGAGATCTCTGGGCGAAACTGGTGCGATTGCTGAAGGTCGCTCGTCACCATTCTCGCTCCCCGGCGCTGGATGTTCGGAGCATAGGTCGGGAACTGCGGACTAAAGACCAGCACGCTATCGCCCGGCTCGAGGAACGCCTCGCAGAAATACTGCTCGAAAATCTTGGCTCCCGGGCCGACCGCGATGTTTTCCGGTCCCGCCGGGATCCCGAATTCCTCCCGCACAAACGCCGCAGCTGCCTCGCGAAACTCCGGCAATCCCGGGGAGGGACAGTAGTGCGTCTGGTTGCTGTGGATGGCGCTGATGCCGTTCGCCTTGGCTGCGGCAGGGGTCTCGAAGGGGCTGTCGCCGATTTCGAGTTCGATCACATCCTTGCCCTGAGCCTTGAGGGACTTGGCCAGGGCCAGGACGCTGAATGCCGACTCCACGGACAGGGTCCGGGCAAATGTACTGAGAGAAACGGGCATGTGAGGGTCCATTGGAATCTGAGAGACGACTGCCAGAGATTAACCCACCGCAGCGTGGCTGCGAAGAGTCGGGACGTTCGGAGTTCTCGAGGGTTCCCAGACATCACCCTGCGATCCAAACACGCGTCTCTCGGATCTCACACAAACAACTCAGCCCCACGATCGGAGGAGCGCGGGGCTGAGAGTCCCAGACGACGTCGAAAAACCAGCATCAGGCCGTGCATTCCGGGACGACGTACCCAGAGCGGTAGGGGCGGGTCAGCAAGGCGTTGGCGGCATCGTTGTCTTGGAACCGCTCCGTAAGGGGGTCCATTTCGAGCCACGGGCCGACACTGATCGAAGGCGTATCGATGTTCACACCGTTCGCCTTCAGGTGCTCGTCCATGCGGGACACCGAATCGCTGAACCGCTCGTTCCCCTTCACGGCTTCCGCCGCCTGCACGC
>JANOKO010000166.1:0-1631 GCA_031419335.1 Planctomycetota bacterium | reverse complement strand
CGAGTCGGGCTTCGCCGCCCACAGCTGCTCTTCCATTTCAAGGCTTCGCGTGAAGTGGGCCAGCACTTTCTCCGCGTCACCGGGTTTGTCCCGCTTGAAAAGCACATCGCCCATATTGGTATGGGCCATTGAGAGCAGTCGCTGTCCGGCGGGGTTGGGCGGATCGAGGCCCTGCCAGCGCTCTGCCAGTTCGAAACAGCGCTGGGCATCGGTCAGCGCAGTGGCGAGCGTGCCGTGCTGTCCCGACTGGATCGATTGGTCGAACAGGAACCAGCCGTACGCATCAAGCACATCCGGCCAGTTCGGCTCCAGAACCAGAAGCTCCTCGAAGCGAGTTCGAGCTCCCGCCGGATCTTTCGCCACCTTGAGCGAAGCGGCCTTCAAGTTGGGCTGTAATTCCGCCCGGTCGCGTTCCTGCTCTGCAAGCTTTCGGGCCGCTTCGACTTGCTTGCGCAGGCGGACTTCTTCCAGCCTCGCGGACCCCTTCTTATCAGACAACGCGATCGCCTTTTCACCAGCGTTCTCTTTCCCTTCGGATAGAATGCGAGTCATCTCATGGAAGACCTCGATCGTATCAGGCCGTGAGTCCACCTCCGCAAACCGATTGGCCAGATCATCGTCTCGGACGCACCGAGTCGCGTGTCTCTGTTTCGCCAGTTCTTGCAACCGTTCTTGCTCTTCATACAGAGGTTCCTTGTCTGCCTCGGCCAAGTCTTGAGCGAGGATTGACTTGGATTCTTCCAGACGCTGCGCTCGAATTCGATCAGCGGTGATCTTCTGGTTGGCCTTGATCTCGGCGATGTCGGCTGCGGTTTTCTTCGCAGCCTCGTCGGATTTCACGAAGGCGACGGCCGCTTGTTCATCGGCTTTTCGCTGAGCCTCGGCGACTTCGACGATCTTGACCACCTGCTCGCGTTGTCCCCGATTGAGCCACGCGACCCCTCCCGCGATCAGCACCAGCGCCGCTGTGATCCCGACCATCCAGTTCCGGAACCCGCGCCGTAGCTTCGATAGATCATCGCGCAGCCGTCTGACGGAGAGTTCGGTCTCCTGAGGCGTGCGGATGGGGTAATAGACCTGCTCGGCGGTGAGGACTTTTTGGCGGTACTCTGCCTGTAACTGCTGGCGCTGGGCGGCGTCCTCTTTTGCGGCGTCGCTCTCATCGGGAGGAGTATCGATCGTCTCGGCGGCGGCATCGCGCGGGAGGTCGTTCTCGGCGATCAGGTAGTACACCGGCTTCTTCCGCGAGTGGGCGTAGAGGGCTTCGTACTGAGTATACGAGCAACGTCCGAACGTGGCGTCCGGCGTCGGCGGTTCGGCTCCGTAGGCGTGACCGACGATTTGCAACTCCGCCGAGCAGCTGTCGATCTGCCGCCGCAGCATCGGGCGGATGTCCTCGCTGCTGGTCTCGAAGATGTCCTGCCAGACCGGCTCGTACCCCAGCGCGTGCAGCGTATTCGCGACCAGTTGCCGGGCCGTCCGCAACTCGCGCGAGACGGACGAGATGAAGATCTGGGGTTTCATGACCGCAGCAGCCCACTGAGGGGTGTGTCATCCGTGAGAGTGTGTGAAAACTTCGGAAGTTTGTCGCCTTTCGCTCCGCGAAAGAGCGTCCTGTTTCGGAGAAAAAG
>JANOKO010000165.1:0-5585 GCA_031419335.1 Planctomycetota bacterium | reverse complement strand
ATCGTGTCCTGATTGAACCAAACTCGCGGTGTGTGCTTCTGGATTGTCGGCGATTTCTCCGAAATCGCTGGGTCGGCTCTCGCCCTTGAGTGACATTCACAAATCACGGATCGGTTGTAACTCGGGAGCGGCTATCGAATGCGTGCGTTGTACCAGCGATTTCGGAGACATCGCCGACAATGGTGCTGTCCCCACTCGCCCATATGCATCACGAACAAACGAGGAGCATACACTCATGCATGGTGGTGCATGTGATCGAGATCGCAATGAGATCTGACTCTGATCATGACACTTACCTCGGTGGCAGCTGCGGATTGGCCAGCAGTTCCGCATGCAGGCGAGCCACCTGCCACATGTAGTGTGGACCGTACCCGGCCTTTTCGCCCCAAGTGTTCTTCGCAGCAGAAGTCAGATGCGTCTTTGCGGCGTCGGCCCGGTCTTCGACCGCGGCATGCAATCCGACATATAATTCGGCGTAAAACAGACGCTTCTGCCGCTCTGTCACCGAGATCTTCGCGGTGCGGATGGTCTCGAGCAGGACTTCAGGGGTGATCGTTCCCTGGAACAAACGGTACACATCTCCAAAGGGTTCGCGGTCATCCTTCTCATACTTAAGCAGCCCCGCGCGGGCTTTCTCCAGGCCGAACGCTTTCCGCTGACAAAGATACCGCCAGATGCCATTCTCGCGGTCGATCTGGTCGAACGAGTGATAGCGCTCGAACTGTCCCGCCGCCTTCTCGTACTCACCCACATAGAACCACGCAATCCCCCGCCGCCAGTGCTCGGCATCCAGCGCGGGGTCAAGTTCCACCATCTTGTCATAGTCCTCCACCGAGGCGGCAAACTCTCCCAGAAAGAACCGGGCGTCTCCTCGCTGGGAATAGAGGTCTACAGTCGCAGGGGACGCCACAATGGCCTGGCTTAAACGGGCGATGGACTCCTTCCCACGAGCGGACTCATCGGCTAGAGACACTGTCCCAGACAGCAGCAGGAGCAAAACGATCCAGCGTGTAGAGTTCGTCATCATCTGTCGGTGTCCCGATTTCAAAGGCCGTGCTGTGACCCGCGAAAGTTTAGCTCTGGGATAGATCCACGACCACACTCACACAGATTCCGGGCACCCTGCCAGAGTTCCGACGAACAAAATACTCACATCGAGAGTGACATTTGATCGCCACTCGATTATCAGTATGCGTATTCCTTCACTGCCGGAATGGTCCGCACGGAGTTTCAGTCCGTGCGAACGCTGGCCTCAATCCAGGTGGCTGCTCATGCTGACTCGACGTTTTTGGCTGGCTTCTGTCGTGTTCTGCGGACTTTGTGGATGTTCGAAGGGAACACCTGCTCCCGTGACCAATGCAGGGTCCGGGACGCCTGCTGTGACCGGCTCCACGGACAATGGTGAGGCCAGTACCTCCCCGGCGGTGGTTCCTGTTGCGGGCTCACGTGGAACCATCGGTGTTTCATTGCTGACTTTCGACAACCCATTCTTTAAGGTGATCGCCGACAACATTGAGAGTGAAGGTCAGAAGCACGGTTACGACACGATCGCGCTCAGTGCGGACAAAGACCCGGCGAAGCAGTCCAACCAAGTCAAGGACTTCGTGGTTCGCAAGGTGGCCGCAATCGTCATCAGCCCGTGTGAATCACGGGCCATCGTGCCCGCGATCCAGGAGGCGAACGCAGCCGGGATTCCCGTCTTCACGGTCGATATCCCCTGCTTGGAACCGGGTGTCAAAATTGTCAGCCAGATCGCCACCGACAACCTCGGTGGCGGACGGGAAGCCGGGACTGCGATCATTCAGGCGCTCGGAGCGGGCGGCGGCACCGTCGCCATTCTGGGCTTTGAAACCGCGGAGTCGTGCCGGCTGCGGGTCAAGGGTTTTCGTGAAGTGATCGCCACTCACAACACCTCTTCTCCGGACATCATTGAAATCGTTGGTGAATACGCCGGGGGCGGGGCACGCGATGTGAGCGCTGCAGCCATGAAAGATATTCTACAATCCAATGATGGTCTGGATGCCGTATTCGCGATCAACGACCCTTCGGCCCTGGGAGCCCGTGCTGCTCTCGAACAAGCGGGCCAAGCCGACTCCGTCATCATCGTCGGTTTCGACGGACAGCCCGACGGGAAGCAAGCCATCAAGGACGGAAAAATCTACGCCGACCCGATCCAGTTCCCGGATCGGATGGGGATCGAAGCGGTCCGTGCCATTGTGGCCTACTCCGAGGGGAAAGATGTCCCTGCCGAGAACCTGATCCCCACGAAGCTGTACCTGAAAGCCGACGCGGATCGGGATCCGACTTTAGAGTAGTGGGAGGCACTCCCCGTCCCGCGCGGGGAGCGCCGCCGACCGTGTTCGTGCCTTACCGCCTCGGTCGCATCGGCATTGCCGCCGAGGGGATGGAGGGTGGCCCGCCCAGTTTCCCAGCTTCCAGACTCTCCATCAGGCCTCCAAACGCTTCGTCCAGGATCTTAATCCGAGGCTGCATAACGGCTTTGTGATTGTCAATCGTTCCGTCCACGCGAACCCGCACCCACCCGCTTCCCACTCGCTGGAGTACGGGTCCGATTACGGGGATGCGGTTACGGGCATCAGTATAAAAGTCGAACTCCAAGCGGCGCTCTTGCTCCCCGGCGAATCCCACGTACCCCCGTCCAAAGAGGCTCACCGCGTCTCCCACCAGACGAATATCGGTGAAATCAAACACCCCTTGGCGGAGTTGGAAATCGGCGTAGCCATACTTGAATGCTTTGTCATTCCCCGGTGTCCGCAGGTTAGGAAGAGCAAACACCTGCATCAACACCGGGAGTTCGTACAGTTGTGCTGGAGTCACATTCACCCAGCCCACACCCTCGATCCCCAAGGGGGACGGACCTTGGCCGTGGAATGCCATCCGGCCGTTCACGGGGCCCCGCAGGCGTTCGCGTGAACCCTGTTCCTTGGCCCACTGTTCCAGCATGGCATTTTGGACCTCGACTTCCGCGTCGTATTGGGTGTTCAGCACGCTCACCGGGTCGAGGACCGCTTCGGCGTTCAGCTTCACCTTGCCGTCATACAAACTGGCCACAATCTCATGCTGAGCGAACGGGTTGGATGCGGAGTATGGTTGGGGACTTCCCACGGGCGGTTGACCCGCCGTGATGCGATGACCCACGATGCTAAATGGCCCTTCCACCTGCGTCAGCGGTAAGTCCCAGACCCGCGCTTGATCGAGGTCGACGTATCCTTCCGCCGTCAGCAACTGGCCGTCCCATGTGCCATTGATCAGGGTGATATGCCCGCTCGCCTGATCCAGCGTCACCCCCGTGTTGAGTCGATTGCCCTTCAAGGTCGCATCGAGTTTCCAACTGGCCGTCACTGTGGGCGTCGGAGCGCGGTACTGCTTGAGATCGAGAGCCACATCCAGGTCTAACGGTCCACGCGGATCCAATTGCACCACAGCGGCTCGGATGGCATCGGGGAGTGCCTGTTTCAACTCGTCATCGGCGTGGACCCGGCGAACTCTGATCTCCGGCAGGTGTAAACGCCAATCGAGTCCGGCTGCGGGTGCCAATTGAAAAAACGGCGAAGTCTCTCCATCTGTGCCGTTGATTTCCACGAATGTCGAACCGTGCCAGCCTTCGACCTGTTGGATGGCAGCCGTGTTTCCATCCCAACTCAGAGCCCCACAGACGCGGTCCAGCGGAAGTGGGAGAGCCTCCAGCCGGAGAGCGGCTCCCTGCACCTTGATCACGGGAAGTTTAACTTGCGGTGTCTGTCCAGGCATCCATTGAATTTGGATCTGTTGAAACTCCAGTGTCCCCGCGGTGGGATTCAACTGGTTCCAAACCTCCTGCAGCCGATCCGTCGCCGTCAGACAGGCAGCCTTGAGTGAGGAATCAATGGGAACATCGAGTGCTGTAAATTCCAAATTGAGTTGCCCGACGCCGTCTCGCGTCTGATAGGTTCCCTGTCCGGTGACAGTGGTCTCCGCGCGCTCGCCACTGAGGTGCTTGAAGTGCCATACATTGCCTTGCAGAGGATTATACTCGATCTCTCCCGAGACACGCGTCAGTGGGAGTGGGAACCTGTCATAGTTGATCTCGCTGTTACGAACCTTCGCCTTCATGAAGGTCAGGAACTTGGGGCCGGTCTCTGGTGAGCGTCGGAACGACACATCGACATCCCCTTCCCCGCGAATCCGCAAAGCACGCATTGTGGCTGCGATCGATTTCAATTTGGGAGTGTCGAACGCAGCGATCAGCTCATTGTCGATGGGCAATCCCTGTGTGGATTGAATTCTCAGATTCGCTTCCAGTTCGGGCCCGCTGCCGCGCAAATATCCGGTCAGCGTTCCGGCATGTCCGGAGGCGTTCCCTCGCATGTCGATCAGATACTTGTCCCCCTCCTGCACAATCGTCCCGGTGATCGCTTGGACGCGATAGCGGAAGAGATCGTGCAGCAAGCTGCCATCGCGAACGCGAAACTCTCGGACGATGACGGGCGGAGAGCGTTCGGGGGCGTACTCGACATCCAGATCAAACCGTCCCTCCGGCTGGAGCAGGTCGTACAGTTTCTGCATTCCCGGCGTCAGATCGCGGATGCGTCGGTCGACAGGCAAATTGGCAGCATGGAGTACCAATGACGGCTGGGCGGAGTTTCGCCCGAGTGGAAACGCACCATGGACCGTCAATTCGCTGTCGGCATTGGTCGCCTTGAGGTTCGTGATCTCGACCCACTCGCGATTCAGCTGCACACGCCCAGACACCTCATACAAAGGGATCGGGAAGAGGTCGGTCACTTCGCCATTGGAGATTTGGAGGTCCGCCGAGTAATCGATCGGCGCGCCGAACCCCGCGCACGAGACTTCGCATTTCAGGTCCAGATCGGCTCGCAGTCCGATCCGGGGAATCAGCGATTGTTCATCTGCCGGGTCGGAATCAGCGTGTTCCATCGAAGCCGTTTGCACATCCGTTTTCGTATCCGCCGGAGTGGCTCCCAACGCTTGCCAGGCGGGATTGTGGAGTGACTTCTCACGAACCGATTGTGTCAGCGTTTTGACCTGAGTCTTCACGGTGTGGGAGAGATCGGAGGCCACGCCAATCAATTGATCCCCCGCCGAGATGCGACGGGCGCGTCCCCGCAGGGACCAGCGTCCGGTGGTGGTGTCGAGGATCCCATGGATCTCCACCGGCCCGATCGGGTCCAAATCCCCATGCCCGGTGATCTCGCACTGCCCCTGGGCGGTCGGCTTCAGACGGGCATCCAGATTCTTCAAACGCAGTTCCAGTGGGACCGGAGCGTCACGATGCGCCCGCAGCAACACCTCACCGCCGAGCAGTTCGACCTCGGGCCACGCCATCCCGCCAGGCTGGGGCAGCTTGATCCCTTGAAAACTCCAGCCGCCTTCCGGCGATTGTTCCAGTGTGACTTGCGGGCGGTTGATGACCACCTTGAGGACCGAGATCTGGCGATGCTCGACCAGTAATTCCCGGTCAGGATAAACCACAATCTCGGGCAGTCGCAGCAGCGTCGAGGCGTGGTCAGGAGCTTGAAGGCTGATTTCAGTCAACCGCACCCGACCATCGGTCTCCAGCGACG
>JANOKO010000164.1:0-1528 GCA_031419335.1 Planctomycetota bacterium | reverse complement strand
TCGGCCAGTTTGCCGACTTCCAGTGTGCCGAGTTCGTGGCCGCGACCGAGGATCTCGGCTCCGGTCTTCGTCGCACACAGGATCGTTTGCAGCGGAGTGAACCCGACGTAGTTCACGAAGAACGTCAGCTCCTTGGCGTAGTCGCCGTGCGGGTTCCACGCGAACCCGTAGTCGCCGCCCATGCCCAGACGACCGCCCTCCTTCAAGATGCGCCGAGCGGATTCAGCTCCGCCTTCGAGAGTCTCTTGATGCCCGTCGATCACCTTCTGCCCCATGCCGTAAGCTGGCCCGTGCTCAATACTCGCCAGTTCGAAGTACAGCGCGGGCACCACAGGCACATCGCGGGCCAGGAGTAGCTCCATCGTCTCGTCGTCCATGAACGTGCCATGCTCGATCGTATCATACCCGGCCTTGAGGGCGTTCTTGATCCCCTCGGTCGCACGGCAATGGCCAGTGACTTTCATCCCGTGGTTGTGGGCGGTTGCGACCACCGCGTGCATCTCCTCGAATGTCATACACAGCGTGTGATGGTCGTTCACATCGGGGGCGGCTGCGTCGCCGGTGGGGTAGGTTTTGACCCACTCGACACCGTCTTTGACGAGCTTGCGAACGGCGGCCCGGGCCTCATCCGGTCCGTTGATAAGCAGCACCAACCCCTCCATGCCGATCTTGCGGTAATCGGGGTTCCAGTCCATCAACCCCGCCGCACCGCAGATTTCGCGACCGCTGGCGGCCATGCGCGGGCCGAGAACCAGATCGTTCTCGATGGCCTTCTTGAGCCACACATCAATATTGAACAGACTCCCCCCGCTGCGAGCGGAGGTATACCCGCACTCGAGCGCCAGCTTGGCATTCGCCGCGGCCAGCAGCGTAACGTACTCCACCGGGTACTTGATATCGAGGTCTTCGAGAGCCGCTACATTGAAATAGGTCGGGTGGAAGTGGGCCTCGACCAACCCCGGCATGATCGTCCCCCCCTGGGCGTCGATCCGCGTGGCCTCCGGTAGGACCGCTGGAGCATGGGTCGCCGGGCCGACGTAGGTCAATCGCCCGTCCTGAATCACCACCGCTCCGTTCGCCACCGGCGCAGCCCCCGTCCCGTCAATGATCTGTCCATTGGTGATGACAGTCGTTCCAGAGGCAATCTTCATCGGCGGGCACCAGGGCAGGCGAACGGGCAGGGACATTCCTCAACTCTCGCCACTGTACGTCCCCGCAGGCAATTCCACCTTGCGATAGCGAGCGGGCGGACGTAAGCCCCCCGTGACAGTTCGACGTTTCTATGCCGCAGAGGTGGGATGGCCCAGAAATCGCTTGGAATGACTGGCGTAACGAAGGAACAACAGGGATTGAAAGGCGGGCGTGTCATCCGTAACCTCTTGTTGTTCTGCAACCCAGACGCTCAAAGCAGCGTCTGGGTCACCCCGCCAGCGAGCTGGCGGACGTCAGTCCCCCATGCCCGCTGGACTCGACCCGCAATCAACCGCAAAACTTTGGAAGGGATGACGAATTGAGTTTGACAAGTCCA
>JANOKO010000163.1:0-2821 GCA_031419335.1 Planctomycetota bacterium | reverse complement strand
CGAACTGCTGCTCCACACCGGCGAGGTCCAGAAGATCGACAACCCGGTCGATGTCCCCGACAGCGGGCAGATCAAGGAGTTCCGCGAGCCGATCGCCAAGGTGCAGTTCATCGTCCCCTCGTCCTGCATCGGCACGCTGATGCAACTGTGCGAGGACCGCCGGGGCACCTACAAGACGACCGAGTACCTCGGCTCTGACCGGGCTCAGCTCGTGTATGAACTACCGCTGGCCGAAATCGTCTACGACATGCACGACAAGCTGAAGTCGGTGACGCGCGGCTACGGCACGATGAACTACGAGATCATCGGTTTCCGTGACGCCAACCTCGTGAAGATGGATATTTTGGTGAAGGGGTCGAAGGTCGAAGCCCTGGCCATGATCGTGCATCGCACGACCGCCGAACGCCGCGGTCGGGCCGTGTGCAAGAAGCTGAAGGAAGAAATCTCCAAGCACCAGTTCGAGATCGCGATCCAAGCCGCCCTCGGAGGCAAGGTGATCGCCCGCGAGACGATCTCCGCCGTGCGTAAGGACGTGACCGCCAAGTGCTACGGCGGCGACATCAGCCGCAAGAAGAAGCTGCTGGATAAGCAGAAGGAAGGCAAGAAGCGGATGAAGTCGTTCGGCGAAGTCGAAATCCCGCAGAAGGCGTTTCTGTCGGTGCTGGAAGCGCGCGGCGATGAGGGTTGAGGTGGGACGGGCACATCGTGGGACGGGCACATTTGCCCGTCCTGTCTCGAATACTGCACTCGGCATTTTCAAGGCCCACTCCGAATGCCCGTTGATGCCAAACCACTCTTCCGCCCCGATGCTCTGCGCCCGCACCTGCGCGAGTATTCGTGGCCTGACAACTTGCCGCTGGTTCGCGATACGCTCACTCGGTGGGCGGGACTCGTCACAGGCCGCGCGGCGGAGAAGCTGAACGAGCAGGAGTTGTTGGCCGATTTCCTGACGGACATCTTCGGAACGGTTCTGGGTTACGCCCGCCCCGTTGATAACCACGAGCGGTACACGTTTACGCGTGAGCTGCACGTCAAGGTGGACGGCAAGTTCGCTGATGCTGCTCTTGGAGTCTTCCGCCCCACGGGCCAGCAATACGCCGTCGCCATCGAAGGGAAAGGTCCGCTCGACCCGCTTGATCGCCCCTATGCGGGTCGCAAGATGTCCGCTGTAGATCAAGCCTACCGTTACGCGATCAACCTGCCCTGCGATTGGAAAGAAACATCTACCCAATCTGTTCAATGCGTCCGAGAAGAGAGAAGATGAGGAATATGATTGTAGTAGTGAAAGGAGACTTGGTTTGATAGCCTAGCGCCATGAAATCATCGATCTCAACACCGTCAAGAAGCCGCCAGGGGGAACTTGGACAGTTCCTCACCTCTGAGCCTGTTGCCGAATTCATGGCTTCCATGTTTGGGACGCTTCCCAAGACCGTGCGATTGCTCGATGCCGGAGCTGGTGCTGGCGCACTTACGCAAGCATTTGTCTCTCGGATATGCGAGGGGAATGACGGAGTCGAGGCGATTGAAGTCAGCCTCTACGAGCTTGATCTGAAAATCATTGAGCCGCTTGCCGTAACAATGAAGGAGTGCCAGCATCGTTGCACTCTGGCTGGGGTTCGATTCAAGAGTACGATTCACCCGACTGATTTCATCCAAGACATGTCTGCTCGGCTTGTTCGAGGTCTGTTTGGAGGGAATGTCCCTGAATTTGACGCCGCGATTGCTAATCCTCCCTACCGAAAGATCAGTGCCAACTCGTCAGAGCGTCAAGCACTCCGAACGGTTGGGATTGAAACGAGCAACCTCTACACTGGATTCATCGCCCTCATTCAAAGACTGCTTGTTTCTGGCGGACAACTGGTTGGGATTACTCCCCGGAGTTTTTGCAACGGGCCGTATTTTCGACCATTTCGCGAGGACTTCCTGACCAGCATGCAGCTTCGTCGAATTCATGTATTCGAATCTCGGCAAGCTGCTTTTCGCAATGATGGAGTGCTGCAAGAAAACATCATCTTCCATGCCGCCAAGGGGCGGAAGCAATCCCGTGAAATGACCATTTCTAGCAGTAGTGGGGAGTCTGGTAGTGAGGTCACTGAAACGGTACTTCCATTTGTGGAAGTCGTTCATCCTCATGACGGCGAGAAGTTTATTCACATTCCGTCAAACACGAGCCACTCGTTGGCCAAACAGTCATTGGAGGGCCTGTATTCCACTCTGGAGTCTTTGGGGGTAAGGGTCTCCACGGGACGGGTAGTCGACTTTCGGCTCAAGGACGCTCTGCGGAATGAGCCTGAAGCTGGGACAGCCCCCCTGCTGTACCCATGTCATTTCAACGGGGGCACAGTTCACTGGCCCAAGTTGGATGCTCGCAAACCGAATGCGATCCTCGACAACGAGGAGACTCGTCCTTGGCTTGTCCCGTCCGGAATGTATTTGCTCACGAAGCGATTCACCGCCAAGGAGGAGCGTCGCCGTGTCGTGGCGTGCGTGTTTGACCCTCAACAAGTGAAAGCAAAATGGGTCGGCTTCGAGAATCATCTGAACTACTTCCATGCGAACGGGGCAGGATTGGATCGATGCTTGGCTTACGGACTCTATGCCTTTCTCAACTCAACAGTCGTTGATCAGTATTTTCGTCGGTTCAGCGGTCACACGCAGGTGAACGCGACGGACCTGCGCGCTCTGCCCTATCCCGACCGTGACACTTTGCAAGCTATGGGCCGCGAACTGAAAACACTCGATGTCTCGCAGAACGAAATCGACCAACTTGTCGCCAAACATCTTCATGCCGGCCGATAAACCCACCCGCAAAGCTGCCGCC
>JANOKO010000162.1:0-2064 GCA_031419335.1 Planctomycetota bacterium | reverse complement strand
GGCAGATCGATCAACTCGCACGGCACCCCGTTGGCGATCCCGCGTTCGTAGATCTTAAGCAGCTGAGGCACCTCGGCGTCGCTGGTGGCCACGATGACCTTTCCGCAGATATCGAACGCAATCCCCTCGGCCCGGCAGAACTCCACCATCGCCATTCGACCCTCGCGGCAGTTCTGTGCCCGCAGCGTTCCCGGTCGGTAGTAGATCCCCGAGTGCAACACCCCCGAGTTGTGTCCCGTCTGGTGCTGAGCGACGAGGGATTCTTTCTCCAGCAGGGCGACCTTCAGCGTGGGCGTCTGTTCCAGGAGCCGCCACGCCGTTGCCAAGCCGACAATCCCGCCGCCGATGATGAGTACATCGTGTTGTGGCATCAGTGGCATCCTTCGGAGCGTGCGTGGGACTGGTGGTATCGCCAGAAGGACATCGTATGTGACAGCGATCTTTGAGTCTCTGGTAGAACGGATCGCTCTGTGAGAATGCTCTCACATGCGATAGCGTTCATGCTCTAATTGGAGGACACTGGCCAAGGTGATGCGCTCAGCAATCGTCTTTCGAGTCCGACGATTCTCTTGGCTCATTCGTCCCTCGTGTTCCCCCGCCCGTACCCTGGCATCTGGCTGACTCCTGACCACTCATGGCCGACAGCTCCCCCTCCTCCCTGCCCCCTCGCGAGAAGGTCAAGACCTTCCCGGACGCTCCCGGTGTGTACCTCATGAAGGACGCTCAGGGCCGAGTCATCTACGTCGGCAAGGCCGTCAACCTCCGCAGCCGCGCGGGGAGTTACTTTACATCCCTGGCCGCTGTTGATCGTCGTACCTCGAACCTGGTCCCAGAGATTGCCGACCTCGACTTCATCCTGACGCAGACCGAGGTTGACGCTCTGCTCCTCGAATCGCGGCTCATCAAGGATATCCAACCGAAATACAACCAGGAACTGAAAGACGATAAGACCTTTCCGTACCTGCAAATCACAACGAATGAGGACTTCCCTCGCGTCGAGTTCACTCGCAAACCGGCGAGCAGCGGGGTCAAGCTTTATGGCCCATTTACGAATGCGAAGAAGCTGCGGGCGACGATTGTTGTACTGCAGAAGGTCTTTCAGTTCCGGAACTGCGGGCTGGATATCGAGGAGGGGGACCAGCGCTGGAAGTGGTTTCGTCCGTGCCTGCTGGCAAGCATCAATCAATGCACGGCTCCGTGCAATCTGCGGATCTCGAAAGAGGACTATAAACAGGACATCCGCCGGTTGACGTTGTTTCTGGATGGCAAGGGGACTGACCTTTTGGAGGAGTTGCGAGAGGAGATGCAGGTAGCGTCGAGGGAGCTGCGGTTCGAGCGGGCCGGAAAGCTGCGGGATGCGATCAAGGCTCTGGAGAATATCGACCGGAGCCTGAAGAGTGCCCTGGAAAACAACCTGCAACCGGAAGCGTTCTATGTCGACCCCAAGCGGGGCATGCACGGTTTGAAGAAGGTCTTCGGCCTCGACAAGCCACCGCGCCGCATCGAGGGGATGGACATCGCCCACCTGCAAGGCGGCGAGACGGTGGCCAGCCTTGTGCAGTTTATTGACGGACTCCCGTTCAAGCAGGGGTACAAGCGGTTCCGCATCAAGTCGGTCGAGGGGGTCGACGACTACGCCAGCATGCGCGAGATCGTCAGCCGCCGCTTTCGCCGATTGCAACAAGACGGCGAACCGTTCCCAGACATTCTGTTAATCGACGGCGGCAAAGGGCAATTAAACGCCGTGATGGAAACCTTCGCGGCCCTGGAGATCAAGCCGCCGTTCACGATCTCCCTGGCCAAGCAACAAGAGGAAGTCTTCCTCCCCGGCGAGTCCGACTCCCGCAAACTCAGCCGACACTCCTTCGGCCTGCGGCTGTTGCAATTCGTCCGAGATGAAGCCCACCGGTTTGCACAGCACTATCACCATTTGCTGAGACGGAAGTCGCAGTTTGAGTGAACGTCTGGCGCTAACCGCTCACTGGCATTGATTGCCGTGAAGCTGTGAGGATTACGAAGTTAGGAGTCGTCAAATATTAACCTGCTGGGGGAGTCGCCTTTCGC
>JANOKO010000161.1:0-8157 GCA_031419335.1 Planctomycetota bacterium | reverse complement strand
CGCGCGGTCGGGCTCTGTTCGAGGATCTGGGCTGCATGGCGTGCCATGTCCTCGATCGGAAGGCCCTGACCGACGGTCCCGCCGTCGGTCGCACGCGCAAGTCCCTCGACCACGTCGGAAACAAGTTTCAGACCGGCGCCTTGAAGGAGTTCCTCAAGTCGCCGACCGCTCTCCATTCCGCGACCCGCATGCCCGACTTCCGTCACAGCGATGACGAGGCCACCGCACTGGTGGCTCTGCTCCATCGCTCGCAGCCGGTGAGAAGGTCGGAGGTTCGTCCCATCGGGAACGCCGCCAGCGGGGCCAAGGTCTACTTCGCGCGCGGCTGTGCGGCGTGTCATGGGACTCGCGAAGGCGATCTGGCGGAGGTGACGCTGCGACCCGCACTGTCATTCCGCGATCTCGGCAAGGGCTGCCTCGCAGAGACCGTGCCCGTTGCCGCTCCGCGCTACTTCTTCACGGACCGGCAGCGGCAGGCCATCACCAAATTCCTGGAGAACCCCGGCCTGCCCGACTCACCCGAGGCACTCACTGAACGGACCGAGACGCTCATCACCCGCCTCAACTGTGTCGCTTGTCACACCCGCGATCTGCACGTCAGCCCCCGCGCGGAACTAATCGCCGAAGAAGGAGAGAGCGGCCTTGCTCCCGATTCACTTCCCCAACTGAACTGGACCGGGGAGAAGCTGCACGAGGCGTGGGTGGCCAAGCTGCTCAAGGGGGAACTGAAGGAGCGTCCGCGTCCTTGGCTGAAGGCCCGCATGCCCGCGTTCCCTGCCTATGCGGAGATACTGGCTGCCGGGATGGCCGCCCAACACGGTATCCTCGACGCAAGAGAGCCGAGCGGACCGACCCCGATCACGGACGGGCCGAACCTCGGAGCGAGGCTGATTCAAAAGGACACACTCGACTGCCGCCAGTGCCATGCCATCGGGAACGAGCTGCCGACTGGCGACGCAAAGACACTCCTCGCCCCCGGCATCAATTTCACAATGACGAAGGAGCGGATGCGGTACGACTTCTATCGCCAATGGGTACTCGACCCACCGCGGTTCGATATCGGCACCCGCATGCCGAAACTGGCTATCGATGGAAAGACCACCAAAGTCCAACACATCCTCGATGGCGATGCCCCGAAGCAATTCGATGCGATCTGGGAGTTTCTTCAACGGGTCGAATAACCGTGGAGCTGGCCAGCTTGCTATCTCCCGTGAAGAGACCACGCAAGTGTTGTCACTGCTTGAACTCGTCGGGCCTCGAGCCCCACTGGCTGTGTGGCACGGGCAGGATGGCCAGGCAACACCGCCGCCATTGTTCATGGCAGCAGTGTTACTTTCAAAAGGGATTCGCAGGCCGCGACCCAAGGCTTGGAAATCGCACATGGATGAACGTTCTTGCAATCCAAACCCGGCTCACACCTGCTCATACAGCTTCGCGACCCAGTCTCCATATCCATTGTATTTCAAAGTGTCGAACACCTCCCCAGTGCCCAGCATCTTCTCAAACTGCTGGCTCCAGCGGGGGTGGGGAACTTCGGGATCCACGTTGGCTTCGAAGCTGTATTCGTTAGGGTTGAGAGTGTTCCAGAATGTTGCGGGGGGGGCGGTGGTGAATTCGATCTGGACAATCGATTTGATGCTCTTGAACCCGTACTTCCAGGGGATCACCAACCGGACCGGGGCACCGTTCTGCTTGGGCAGCGGGGCTCCATAGATTCCAGTGGCAATGAAGGCCAGATCGTTCGTCGCTTCGGCCAGCGTCAGCCCCTCCTGGTACGGCCAGGGATAATTGGTGTCCTCTTGTTGAGTGGCCTCGGAGGGGCGCATAAAGGTCTCGAACCTCACGTACTTGGCGGTCGGTAGTGGGTCGGCAGCTGCGACGAGATCTTTCAGGGCGAACCCCGTCCATGGGACGCACATGGCCCACGTCTCGACACAACGGTGGCGGTAGGCCCGCTCCTCCAGGGGAAACGTCGATACGATCTCGTCGAGGTCATACGTCCTGGGATTCCGACACAGGCCGGTCACCTCGACCGACCACGGCGTGGGGTTGAATTTGGCGACGTGGCGAAACACGTCCTTTTTTCCCCAGAATTCATAGAAGTTCGCGAACTGCTCGGTCTCGCGTTTACGGGACTCTTCGCGTCCGTATTCGAAGTGAGAGTTCTGAGTGGCCGGATACATCGAAGTATCGAGCTTAACTGCTCCGGCGGCAGTCAATTCCGCATCGGTCGGAGCCTTCTGGCACCCGGCCAGGGCGCAAGCCGAAGCCCCCAGTCCCAGCAGAAACTCCCGCCGCGAAGGTCGCGTCCCGCAATACAATTCCAGTGGAGTGTGCAGCGACTGCGGCAAATCCCAATGGCGACGCACAAATCCGTTCATGGCATCGGTCTCCAAACTGTGAACAGTGATGTCCACTGATAATAAGGACTATCGCCATCGATCGACAGGGGCAGCGGGCCATGGTCCCACGGGACGAATCAGGTACACGGGTGGGGGAATGCCCCCAGACAGCGGACCACTGGGAGTGGGCGGGCGGGTAACGGTCCAGCGTCCAGTTCCCAATCCAGCGATCGTCTCTCCGACTGGGCGGCCATCCAGAACCCGGTTGAGGTCGGCGAGCAACTCACCCCCATACGCCGAATGCCCCAATTCGAACCACTCAAATCCGACCGATGTTGAATCGATAACATCGATCCAATCGTACATTCGAATCCGCGTCCAGTAGGGACCAGGCTGGCCCAGCCGCACCGTATGGTGCCACAATCGCGACGCCCACAATGCCAGATCGCTGCCCGAGGAATAGATTGTCACGCGATCGACAACGGGACGAATGCGAGGAGCAATGTCTGTCGCGAACTGTGCTGCATCGAGATCCGGTGCCGCGAATACCACTTGGTTGAATCGGACTGCCCCGCTTTCGGATTGGCCCAACTGAGCCAGCGCACCGACCAGGGCCCGATTCCCCAGGCTATGTGCGACCACGTGGATTTGTCTTGCTCCAGTCTCCTGGGCCACACGGGTCAGGAACTGTTCCAGCGGTCCCGCCGAAGCATCCGCGCTCCTTTGATCCCCCGAATACCCTCCCAGCGTTCCTTGAGAAGGCCAACTGTAGAACAACGGGACTCCGCGAAACTGAAGGTCGAACGCCATCTGCGCAGTCCGCTGAGCAGCTTCGGGAAAGTCGACGTTGTACCCATGTACGAAGACGAATAAGGCCGACTCCTCTGCTGAGGTCAAGTCGCCTCGCAGCCGACCCAGACAAACATCCGCATCGAGGGGCTCCACATGCTGAAGGACGACATGCTTCGCCGCCGATTCGCGAAATTCCAAACGCCAGAAGCTGGGGCGCTCGAGTTGCCCGAATTGGTGCCTCTTCGGGATCGAGACCTCGCACTGGCCATAGTGATTGGTCTGTCGTTGGACAGCAGCAGGTCGAGTTGGTCGATTGGTTCCGTAGTAGACTCGGAGAGTTGTCGAGGGTGTCGAGGCAGCGGGGTGACTGGAAGCTGCATACGACACCCGATCGGCAAATTCTGCCGGAGCGTCTACTTGGGGAACCCCCATGAACGGGGGCCTGCTATCCCAGACCAGTCGCTGATCTGTTGGCGACACGGCCTCTGGAGAGGGTGCCCAGTACTGAGGGTCTGCCGAGACAGACATCGGTTTGAGGTTCGGAGGACAACTCACCAACCCACTGTCTTGACAGTGGAGAGACATGCAGCCCGGCACCGTGAGCAGTGTGAGAAGAGAGACGAAAGTCGTCAGAACCCGGATCATCACCGAAGATTCCTCGCGTAAAGTTTGCACAGACGCCAGAGCGATTTTGTCAAAATGCGGATGTGAGAATGCTTGCCAGCCCACTGCTGAGCTTGAACGCAAACGGTGCGCCAGAGACCGGAAATCGAACATGCCGACTCACTCAAGCAGCAGTCGCCTTACGGGCTGCTAGCGCGGAATGACGCTTGGTCGTTACACATTCCAAGCCCTCGAATCCTCTGCGTCTTCGCCTCGAAGGGGGCCTGACTCGACAGCCCAGGGCGGCGTTCCACGGCGTTCGTCGCGTGACTTGCCCTGGGCGATCGAGTGGCTGCCCCGTTGGGGCGTCGGATGGGTGCCATGTAAGCGAGAGCTTGCGGCTGAGTTTTTCAGGTGTCAAGACTGGAACTGAAACTGCCGCTAAAGAGCCCCTCAGTGCCGAGAGTGACTCTCAATCGTTCCATCCTCATTGTTTTCCTGATCCCGGATTCCCCAAGCTGTGTGAGACGAGCCGTTGGTCGAAATAGTTAACGCCCATGCCCGCGTCGATCACTAACCCCTGGGCGTTGATCCCCGAGGAGCGGGGGCTGAGGAGGAAGGCGGCAGCGTTGGCGACCTCTTCGGTCTGCACCGCTCGCTTACGAAGCGTCGCCTGCTCCGCGAACAGGTACGAATCGACATACCCTGGAATGCCAGCCGAGGCCGAGGTCTTGAGCAGCCCCGGACAGACAGCATTGAATCGCACCTTTGAGAATTCGGAGAACGATTTCGCGAGGAAGCACACCGCTGAGTCGAGTGCCGCCTTGACGGGGGCCATGTAGCCGTAGTTCTCAGCCGCCATACGTGTATTCGAAATTGAGATCGAAACCACGCTCCCTTGCTCTGGGTCCAGCAGGTCTCGAAAAGCATTCGACATCGCCATCAGCGAGAAGCAGGAGATGTCGACTGCCTGCAAGAATGCCGCTCGCGGCGTCGCGTGAAACGGCTGCCATCCCGCGCTGTAATCGGCGAAGGCGATCGAGTGAACAAACCCTGCCAACTGCTTCCGGTCTCGACCGACCTGCTCACGGAGTCGGTCGATGTCGGCTTGACGCTCGACATCGCACACATAGACCGGGGCGTCCCCCACAAGCTTCTGGACCGTTTCCAAACGGGTATTGCTACGGACCGAATACAGCACATCCGCCCCCGCAGCTCGCAGCGTCTGGGCAATGTGCCAGGCGACGCTCTTCTTATTGGCGACGCCCATCACGAGGATCGAACGGTCTGTGAGTTGCAGGAAATCCATTGCAGCATTCATCAAGCAGGGGAGGAAGACATGGCATGATTACACAACTGGACGGGCGAGGCGAGCGTCCGGCGGAAGCCGGATGGTCATTCCGCACCCACGCATGACCAGTCATTCCATCGACATGGGATGGCAGTCGATACCCCTGGCCTGAATTCCCCATAATCTTGTGCCCGGCAGAGTTTCACGGGAGAGGCTGGAGGGGAGTGACAGAATTCACGGGTTGATGACAGCGACTACCCTCCCCACTCCCACACCGGATGCTCTACGATACCAGAATCAGACTGCGGGCAGAGCGTCGGGATATGGCAAAGAACCAGGGAGTGCAGACGTGATTGCGGACTTTGAATTTGACGTGGTGGTGATCGGCTCCGGACCAGGCGGTGAAGGGACCGCGATGCAGGCCGTCAAGCATGGACTCCGCGTGGCCATCGTCGAACGCATGCCGCAGATCGGCGGCAACTGCACCCATACGGCCACGATCCCCAGTAAGGCCCTGCGGTTCGCGATCTTCCAGGCGATGGAGTTCCGGGCGAACCCCCTGTTTCGCTCGCTGGGAACCGCTTCGGATGTGACTCTCCCACTGCTGCGGCGCTCGGCCCAGAAGGTGATCGACCAGCAAGTCGCGATGCGGCAGAGCTTCTACGACCGCAATGATGTCACCGTCTTCAACGGAGCGGCTCGCTTTTTGGATGCCAATTCGCTGGAGGTACTTCAGTCGGACGGCGGGCGCACGGTGCTGGCCGCGAAGAGTTTCGTGATCGCCACGGGAGCCCGTCCCTATCGTCCGTCCAACGTCGACTTTGCCCACTCCCGCATCTTCGACAGCGATACGATCCTCACGCTCAACACGGACATCAAGTCGTTGACCGTTTACGGAGCGGGGGTCATCGGGTGCGAGTACGCCTCGATGTTCCGCAACATGGACGTGAAGGTCAACCTCGTTAATACGCGCGATAAGCTGCTCGATTACCTCGACGAGGAGATCATCGACGCCCTGAGTTACAACCTCCGCGAGCGCGGGGTGCTGCTGCGGAACCGCGAGGAGTACGAGCGGATCGAATGCTGCACGGATGGGGTGATTCTGCATTTGAAGTCGGGCAAGAAGCTCAAGACCGATGCGCTGCTGTGGGCGGCTGGTCGCACCGGAAACACGGAAGGCATGGCCCTGGAGCAGATCGGCATCGAGCCCGATCAGCGCAGCAACATCACCGTGAATGCCCAGTTCCAGACCACCATCCCGAACATCTATGCCGTGGGCGACGTGATCGGTTTCCCGGCCCTGGCCAGCGCGGCCTACATGCAGGGCCGGGCCGCAGCCAGTCACATCCTCGGCCAGTGCGATTTGTGCGAGATCCGCGACATCCCGACTGGCATCTACACGAGTCCGGAGATCAGTTCTCTCGGTAAGACCGAGAAGCAACTCACCGATGCCAAGACTCCCTACGAGGTCGGCCATGCCCACTTCAAGAGTCTGGCTCGCGCCCAGATCACCGGCCAGACCGCGGGCATGCTCAAGCTGCTGTTCCATCGTGAGACGCTGGAACTGCTCGGCATCCACTGCTTCGGGGCCAACGCCAGCGAGATCATCCACATCGGCCAGGCGATCCTGATGCAGCCCCCGCCACACAACACCTTGAAGTATTTCGTGACCACCACCTTCAACTACCCGACGATGGCCGAGGCGTACCGCGTCGCGGCGCTGAATGGGCTGAACCGGTTGTTTTGATTGACCGCAATCCAGCTGAGCATCGCCCGTGAGTGGGGCAACGCCTCAAATGTCGTAGTACATGGCAAACTCCCACGGGTGCGGGCGTTCGCGGATGGCCTGGACCTCTTGCGTCTGCTTGTAGGTGATCCACGCGTCGATCACGTCTTCGGTGAAGACATCGCCCCGCAGCAGGAACTCGTGGTCCGCTTTCAAAGCCGCCAGCGACTCCTCCAGCGAGGTCGGCACGCTGGCGTAGCCCTTGAGTTCCTCGGGCGACAAGCCGTAGATGTCCTTGTCGAGCGGCTGGCCCGGCTCGAGTCGCCGCTGAATCCCATCGATCGCCGCCATCAATGTCGCCGACATCGCCAGGTAGGGGTTCGCCGACGCATCGGGGCAGCGGAACTCGAACCGCTTGCTGGCTGGGCGGCTGTTGTGGACTGGAATGCGAATCGCCGCTGAGCGGTTGCGGAAGCTGTAGGTCAGGTTGATCGGAGCCTCGAACCCGGGCACGAGCCGCTTGTAGCTGTTCGTCGTCGGGCAGCAGAAGGCCATCAGCGCCTTGGCATGGTGCAGCACCCCGGCGATGGCATGCAGGGCCAGATCGCTCAGCCCGCCGTACCCGTTCCCCGCGAACAACGGCTGGGCGGCCTTCCATAGCGACAGGTGCAAATGCAGCCCCGAGCCGTGGTCGTTCCACAGCGGCTTGGGCATGAACGTCGCCGACTTCCCATGCCGCGCCGCCACGTTCTTGACCACATACCGGTACTGGAGCAGGGCGTCCGCGATCTTCAGTAGTGGACCATGCGCGAGTTCAATCCCACACTGCCCACCCGAGGCTGACCCGTGATGCTGACCGCTGACCTCGACGCCGCACTCTTGCAGCTTGAGCATGATGTCGGTGCGGAGGTCTTGCAGCGTGTCACCCGGCGGGGTTTGGAAATATCCCTCGCGATGGCGGACCTTGTATCCGGCGTTGGCGCTGGCCCCGGCCTGCCCGCGCGACCATTCGCCTTCGCCGCTGTCGAGGTGGTAGTACCCCTCATGCGAGTTCTGGTCGAACCGTGCCTGGTCAAACACAAAGAACTCAGCCGCCGTCCCGAAGCTCGCGACATCCGCGATCCCCGTCGACTGCATATACCGCTCGGCCTTGAGGGCCACATTGCGGGGGTCTTTGGCGTAGCTCTCCCCCGTCACAGGATCATGGATGTTGCAGGTCATCGCCAGTGTGTGCGACAAGAACGGGTCAACCGTCACCGTCTCCGGCTGGGGGATGACCAGCATGTCGCTCTCATTGATCGACTGCCAGCCGCGAATCGACGAGCCGTCGATCGTGAAGCCTTCGGAAAAGCTGTCTTCGGTCAGGGACTTGACCGGGATCGTGAAGTGCTTCTGCGTGCCCG
>JANOKO010000160.1:0-8239 GCA_031419335.1 Planctomycetota bacterium | reverse complement strand
TCTTCCTTCGCAGGGAGTTCTGGTGTCTGTGGCACCTGCTCAGTCTTCTGGGCAGCCGGGATCGCATCGTCTTTCGCGACCAGTTCCAAGGTGGGAGAGAGCTTCTCGAACAGCGGATGCTCCGCCAGCGTCGCGGCCAATTGCTGCGCCTTATCGGCAATGTCGCGCTGGACTTCCGCCAGTCGAGGCACTTGTGAATCGCGGTCGAATGGTTGATTTTTTTCGCGGGCCTGCTGGGCCGATTTCTGGATGTCCTGCACTTCGGTGCGATTGGCGATCACCTCATTACGTAACTGCTCCAGAAGGGCTTTCCACTCTTCGCGTTCGGCAGCAATCGCTTCAAAGCCATAGGGGAGGGAGTCCAACTGGATTCGAATCAGCCGCTCATGGGTCCAGGCGACATTCGGTCCCGGAACTTCTCGCTGGTCAGCGGCCCGGGCACGGACAGAGATCACATCGTCGGGCAAGAGGCCGAATTCCGCCAAGTTCACAGCGAACGACTCCGCCAGATCTTTTGTGCCCAAGCGTTCCTTGTCGACTGAGATGACCTTCAGTGCTTTTCCTTCGGGAAAAGTCTTGACGTGCAGTTCCAAGGCCGCGAGCCCCAGATCATCCAAAGCCAAAACTGGCACTTGAATGTTTTCATCAGGCTTGGCCGTCCCCTGATCGTTGATGTCAGCGAAGTCGACCGTTGGAGGCTGATCCGCGCGAAGGTCAATACTTCGAATTGGCTCCTGGGGGTTGTTCAGGCTGAACTCATCCTGGGCGTGGATCACAAATCGGCCCGGACGATCAGCTCGAAACGCTATCGTGGCCGATTTTTGATCCGCTGCCATGACACACGGATCTATGGCCCGAATCACCCAACCGGGGAATTTCCCAGCCAGGTGCGAGGGGATGATCAAAGGCGCAGTGACCTCTGCGGTCACCGTTCCCTCCGGAGCATCATCCGTCGCTTGCACCGCACGACCGGTGGCAACCTGATTGGCAGACTCCAAATCGAGCCATACGAGGTCGAGGTGCTTGACCGGCTTGTTGAGCGCCACTTGCATCGAAATCTGGCTCTGCTCGAACGCGAGAATCTCCAGCACCGAAGCGCTGAATTGCTCCGCCGGAAGGCCCGTGTACGCGGGCGGTTGTACATCAATACTCAGCGCCGTGATGGCGGGCCGGTCCTCGACACGGATCTGATAGTCGCGGGATTTAGCTCCTGGTGCGGAGATCGAATAGCGGAACCCTTTCTGGACGGACGTGAGAGACGTGCTGTAGGCATTGGCCGCCTCGTCCCACGCCATCCGGCGGTTCTCCTGCCGGGCACCGTCAAACATCCAAGCGATCCGGACTTCCTGGATCGGCTCAGGCTGTTGATTCCGCCAAGTTGGAACGGCGACGATCTTGACATCTTCTCCCCGCGGAGCGACACGGTCCCCCTGGGGCACTTCGAACACGAGATTGCTGGGCCGCTCAAAGTTATTCCAGGGAGTCAGCAACCTGGCCCACAAAAGTCTGTAATTGTCTTTCCACATCAGGAACGGTGTCAGCAACAGCACCATCGCCACGCCCGCCGCTAGCGACCGCCATGCCGCCCGCGTGTGATCGACCACATCGGCAAAGTCAGTCGGGTTCACGAGTTTGAGCGTCTCCCGCTCCAGCAGCGTCCGCATCAGGACCGATCCCTTGTCCTTTTCATCAATTCCGGGTTGGGAAAACTCGACCAAACTCACCAGCCGTTCCCCAAACTCGGGGTGCTTCTCTTCCACCGCAGCTGCCAGTTCCGGGAGCGGCAAGCGGAACAGCAGCCGACGCATGCCAAAAGCTCCGAATCCGATGCCCGTCGTGAGCAGCATTCCCAATGCGATCCAGCGACTGCTGGCCGACAGATCAAGCCAATAGTCGAGCGCAAACGCGACCACCGCGACAGCGACCACTGCGATCACCGCCACAGCCAGCCCGCTGAGAACCGACAGCGACCGAATGCGCCCTTCGAGCCGACGCAACTCCGTCGTCACTCGTGAGGGGAGTTGAGCCGCCTGCTGGCTGTGAGGTCGAATCTGGGGACGAGAGCCGGGCAACGACGCTTGCGCCATGTTGGAGCCTTGCATTCGTGACGGGAGAGTGTAGAACACATCAGAGTATAACCACGTGTGTTTCAGAAACGGTACGGGTAAAATCTGAAAAAGTCGAAAACCCCATCGGTTGCTGACGGTGGGCATTCTTGTGACACCTTTTATTCTCACTTGGGTCAAGTGAGGCAATCGAACTGGCCAGTACCCAAAGGATTCCCCCAGTGCCCACAGGACTCCCCCTGGTCAGAACATTGTCGCCCCCGACCTGGGCCACACTCATGGCCGTCCTGATCGGTGTCGTCGTGCTGCTGCTCCCCACTCCGGACGGGATGCAAGTTACCGCTCAGCGGACTGCGGCGGTGTCGGTGATGATGGCGATTCTGTGGATCGCGTTGCCGGACAACATTCCGGCGGTCAGTCTGATTCCTCTGGCGCTGTATCCGCTCATGGGGATCGCCGGAGCGAAGAAAGTGTGCTTATCGTATGCAGATTCCAGCGTGTTTCTGTACCTGGGTGGGTTCATCATCGCGCTGGCGATTGAGCGGCAGGGCCTGCACCGCCGCATCTCACTGCACATCATCAGCCGCATTGGGAGCCAGCCTCGGCAGATCGTGTTTGGATTCCTGCTGGCGACGGCGCTGATCTCCATGTGGATCAGCAACACCGCCACCACACTGCTGATGTTGCCGATTGCGCTGGCTCTGCTCGATACGCTGGCCGATTCATTAGCTGCCACGGGGGGAGCCACGCGCACGGAGGTCGATGAGCGATTGAAACCGATGTCGATCGCGGTGCTGCTGGGAATCGCCTATGCCGCCAGTTGTGGCGGGTTCGCGACGATGGTGGGAACCCCCACGAATCCAGTGTTGCGAGGGTATTGGGAGAAGGAGTTTGTCCCTCTGGGTTACGACGCGATCTCCTCTGCCAAATGGATGCTGTTGTGTGTCCCGTTGAGCCTGATGATGCTGGCGGCGGTGGGGTTCGTGATGACGTGGAGGCTGCCGGTCTTGCCGGGGATCGAGCGGATCGGTCGGCGCTTCTTTCATGACCGGCTCGGTGAACTCGGCCCGATGAGGTCGGGCGAGCGCAATATCTTGATCGTGTTCTTGATCACCGCCACGCTGTGGGTAATCGCCCAGCCGTTCGAGTTGGGGTTCGCCACGATTCCGAGTTGGCCGCAGATGCTCGAACGAACGTTAACCTGGGCGAGAATGGATGCCCAAGGGGTTTCGAAATTGCCGGAGGATTCGACAGTGGCCATGTTCATGGCCCTGCTTGTGCACATGCTTCCGGGCAATCGCCAGCCGGATGGCACGACCCCGCGACTGATCGATTGGGATCAAGCCGAGAAGAAGATTCCGTGGGGCATTCTGTTGCTGTTCGGTGGCGGGTTCGCGATGGCCGATGCCTTTAAGGAGACCGGACTGTCGCAATGGATCGGCCAGTCGTTCGCGGGCCACATGCAAGGGGCTCCAACCTGGGTACTCGTGGTCGGCACCTGCGCCCTGCTGACCTTGATGACCGAGTTCACCTCCAACGTGGCGACCGCCAACACCGTCCTCCCCGTCCTGGGAGCGACAGCTGTGGCCCTGAAGATCGACCCCCGGCTGCTGCTGATACCAGCCACCATCTCGGCCAGTTGCGGATTCATGATGCCGGTGGGAACACCTCCGAATGCGATTGTGATCGGGACGGGTCGAGTGCCGGTACGTTCGATGATGAAGTACGGGCTGTTTCTCGATCTGGTGGGGATCGTGTTTGTATCCCTGATGACGCTCTGGCTGCTGGGACCGATCTTTGGCGTTTCGAGTGGCAGAGGCCAGCCCTAGTCGCTTGTTCCATCCCGGTCCATGGTGGAGCGGAAGCCAGGAACAGGTCGTTGCAAGTTGCAAATGTGTGGCCGATGGAAGACGCATCCCCATGGCTCTGGATGCCAAATCCAATGCGTCAACGTACCCTGGGGCGGGCGGCCAGAGGAATCTGTCCCGCCCGACTTCGGAAGTCTGGCCGACCGCCCTGCCATAGAATCTGGCCACACACTGGCAAATGTCTCAGCACCGCCGATTGACGGGAACAGACGACCCGTCTACGCTGTCCGCTGCGCGAGCGTGTCCAGAGTGTTGGACGTTGGCGTTCCGGAGATCATCGCATGTCGTCCCCCATCATTACCCGTCCCCGCTGGGGGTTCTTTGTGGCTTTGTCTGCCGTCGCAGTGCTGACACGCCTTGCTCCTCAACTGCTAGTGAGGCTGGTGAGTGCTGAATATGACATGTCAGCGGTGAACTACATGTGGGGTTTCACACCGATGTTGGCATTCGGGCTGTTTGCGGGGGCATTTCTCAAGAATCCCTGGCACTCCATCGGACTGATACTGGGCACTCTACTCGTTGGCGACCTGGGGATTCTGGCACTGTCCAGGGATTGGATGCAGATTGATCCCGGCACCTACTTGGCCTACCCGCTGTGTGTGCTACTGGGTCGTCCCTTGAGCCAGAATCGCTCCTGGGGTCGTGTTCAGACGGGGAGCTTGCTGGCATGTACTGTGTTTTATTTGGTCACGAATGTTCTGGTCTGGGCGGCGTGGCGACATCTCTATGCCATCGAGCTCTACCCCCCCACGCTCTTGGGGCTCAAGAATTGCCTGCTCGCGGGGATCCCCTTTGCAAAGTACTTCATCAGCACACCCATATTCAGCGGACTGCTGTTCAGTCCGCTGGGAGTCGCTCAAGTCACTGAGGTCGCTGTCAGCCGAAAGTCGGAACTGGCCACTGCCTAACACCGGGTGGGGGTGGGTGGAATGTTGTCTTGCCACCCTAGCGATTCCCCATCAGTCGAGCGTCGAGTGGCTGCTCGGAGCCGAGACGAACGTATCCATCGTTTCAGCCGACGAGAACAGGTACAGCCGACCCTTGTACCACACTGCGAAGTCTAACGAGCCCTCCAGTTCCTCGCCCGTGATCGTTTGATGAATCACATCGCAGCCGCGAGCAGCCGGGGCGTACTTGGCGGGGTCCGAGTGGAAGGCCGAGACGGCCTGACTCGAACTCAAGTAGTACGTCTTACTGTTGTAGATCACGCGGAACTGACTGTGAGCGTCGACCAGATCTCGGTCTTCCCGCAGGACGACCGGACAGAACCCTTTCAACCCACGCAACCCCTTACGGGCTGCGATCATCTCTTGCTTCGCCCGAGTCCGCTCATTTCCAGGACCTGGCGCGGGAGTCAACCGGGCCGCAGGCGGAATCGTCTCGGATTCATCGACGATCAACGGAGGCTCATCGGCTCCGGCTTCCGGGGCTGGGTCACCAAACTCGGAAGCGGGTCGATCTGCTACGGGGAGTGAGGCATCGTCCTCTGCATCTGGGGGAACCATCAGTGCGGGCGGAGTCGTCTCCACGGTCTCTGCCGGCACTTCAGGCTCATCGACGGGAATCTCGCGCGGAGCTGCGTCCGCCGTCTTGAGTGCCGACGGGTTCGAAAACGGATCTGCGTCGAGTGTCAGGCCACTGTACGGATTCTCATCGACGGGAGCTTCCTCGGCAACTGGTGGGATCGATTCTGCGGGAGTCGCTTCGGCTGCCACGGATTTGTCGGCTTCGAGGGCGGGTGCCACGGTGGCTGACGAAGCAGCTCCCGGAAAGAGCGAGTCATCACTGAACGGATCCGCTGGCTCCACCGGCTGGGCGACGGGCGTCAAGGGGCCCGGTGTTCCCAAATCGACGGTATCCGGCTCCACCAACGGTGCGTTGAAGTCAATGGCTGGCAGTCCCTGGGCTCCCTCGCTGCCGGGTGTTTCCACGAACAGCGGAGCCTCGAATCCATCGTCTGCTGGAACCACGGGAGCTTGAACTGTGGGAATCCCCTCGATTGCAGGCTGATACTGTTGAGTTGGTGGTTGAAGCAGTGCGGGCGGAGCCTGCATCACGGGAGGTTGGACTTGCTGTTGCGGCTGCTGAACAAAAGACTGCGCTGGTGGCAACGGCTGAAGTGCCCCATCACGGGTCGCTGCTTCCGGTTGCTGGAACAGTTGTCCGTAGTTGGGCCGGCCTGGACCCTGTCCAGCGGACGACTGACTGAGGGTGGCAGGTGGAGCCACAGGAGGTATCGCGGCGGGTGGACTATAAGGCGGCTCGGCGGGTGGCTGAGTCGGGCCGTCATCTTTGCTGCCGAATAGCTTGCTGAAGAACCCCTTTTTCTTCGGGGTAGAGACGGGAGCGGCCTGGTAGCTCTGCTGCGGAGCCTGCGCAGGGAGAGGTGCTGCTTGTGCGGCTCCACCCGTTTGACCATTGGCGGGTTGCGAGAACTTGGGATCGACCATCTCAGGGGCGGCCCGACCGTTCTGCTCATACAACTTATCGAGCTCCCGCTGGACCTCGGACTTGTTGGTTTGCGAAGGGGCGGACCTCTGCTGTGGGGGTTGGACGGGCTCGGTCTGCGGCGCGGGTTGTGCCGGACGATGGGCGTTGTTGTACTGCCGTTGTTCGCGCTTCGTCACCGGGGTGATCGGACGGGCTTGGGCCTGCACGATCAAGGGAGCGGGAGCGTTCTCCTGTGCCGGGAGCGATGAGGGCCACGGAGCGACCTGCCAGCCGAGGACCACCGCAGCCGCTGCGGAGAAGAGTGTGCGTGAATGTTGTTTGAACGCTGGGCTCATGGAACTTCGACTCCTCGCGTGCCTGGTCCCAGAGGACAGCTCTAGTCTCAGGGCTTTGCTTTCGAGACGCTGCTGGCGATAATCCACCCCAGAGTGTCTCACCGGTTCTATCGACGTTCGGTTGTTCCGGTTTTGACGGTGGTGAGACCCACGGCAGCGATTACGACCGCTTCCTCGTGACGAACTGTTACAGCCGTTATTCGAGGAAAAGTCTCCGCATCCTTCGCAATGTGACAACACCCGATGAGTCTCACCGATCAATCGTTCTCTGCTGGCCCATTGCCGCCCCTCGTTCGTGTGGAGTTGGTCAACCCGCGCCGTTGGTGGCCGCGCGTGCTGTTGGTTCTGTTCCTGTTGTCTGCGTTCCTCAACTTGATTCTGCTCGTGACCACGGCCGCAGTCGTGGGTGGAAATGCTGATGAAAACGAGACTTTTGTTTCAGGAGACGCAAGTAGCCCGAACAAGATCGCAATCATGGAAATCTCGGGAACGATCATGCCTCCGTTCACGGGGCGGACCCTCAAAACGATCGATCAACTGATCGCAGACGACAGCGTGAAAGGGGTACTGTTGGCAGTCGACAGCCCGGGCGGATTCGTGGCTGACAGCCATCAGATCTATGCGCGACTGCTGAAGCTCCGGCAGAAGAAGCCGATCTTCGTCTCGATGAAGCGGATCGCGGCCAGTGGGGGGTACTATGTGGCAATGGGAGCTGGACCAGACGGGAGGATCTTTGCCGAGCCGACGACCTGGACCGGATCGATCGGGGTCATTATCCCTCGATACGATGTCTCGAAGTTGGCCACAGATTATGGCGTCAAGTCAGAACCGTTGGTGACCGGAGAGTTCAAGGACTCGCTCAATCCGTTTCGGGCGATGACTCCCGCCGAAGAAGAACTGTGGCAAGGAATCATGGCCGACTCGTTTGACCGCTTTCAAGGTGTCATTGACGAAGGACGCAGCAATTTGACTCTCGACCAGGTGACTCCCCTGGCCACCGGTCGGATTTTTACGGCCAATCAAGCTCTCGCAGTGGGCTTGATCGATCAGATCGGGTTTGAAGAGGACGCGATTGAAGCCTTGAAATCGCACCTCAAACTGACCAACGTGCAGGTCGTACGTCGCCAGCAACCCTCCACACTGCTGGATCTCGTGCTGGGGGCTCAAGCTCAATCCCAGCCCGTCGATCCACTACAGCAATTCTTGGAAGCCAGTACCCCGCGTGCGATGTATTTCTGTGGATGGCAGGCCGGACTGACGAGTCGTTAGGCTCACTGACGCATCGCTGCCGTTCGGCCAGCGGCCACAATCATAAAAAAAACCTGTCCGATCCCAGACAGGATCGAACAGGAGATTTCGTGGCATCGACAGGGCTTCGGATCAGATGACTCTGACCGGAATACCATTGGACCGTTGAGATTACGGGTCGCTGCGCGTATCCAAGGGAGAAGCACCCACGAGGTCGAAGAACGTGTCGACATCTGCACCCCCGAAGAGTCGGTCCCGGATACCGTCGTCT
>JANOKO010000159.1:0-4429 GCA_031419335.1 Planctomycetota bacterium | reverse complement strand
GTTCGGCAACCGTCAGCATTCGTTCCGCTGGAAGTCCTGGTGAATGGGCCAGAGTCCTTCTGACTTTTCGTGTGTTTCGCGTGTTTCGTGGTCAAAATCGGAGTGCTTATCCAGAACTCAGGTAAGAACTTCATTTCAGAGGTCGACGGAAAACGTGCCGCATTTCGGCAACCATTCCTTGGCGACAGAGCAATCGGCAAGACACAACGCACCTCGCCAGCAATCAGAATCGCTGGTCGTCCCGGATTGCAAGTCATTCCACTAGGGATTGACCTTGTTTCGACATGCGATAGCCCTGAATGACTCCCCAATGGAAAATCGTGGCTCGAAAGCCGCCAGCAGATAGCATCAGCTAAAGGGACTCTTGACTTGCCATGATTGACTACCGGCTTATCGAGACAACATCTACTTCGCCGCCGCCACCACATCATCCGCCGTCATCCTCAGTTCCTTCATCACGGTATCGCCCGGGGCACTGATGCCGAAGCGGTCGATGCCGATCACTTGGCCTTCGTCGCCGACGTACTTCCACCACAGGCCGCTGACACCCGCCTCGATGGCGATGCGTTTCTTACAGCTCTTCGGCAGCACGGTTTCGCGGTAGGCAGCACTCTGGCGGTCGAATCGCTCGAAGCAGGGCAGGGACACCACACGGGTGCCGGGGCCGAGTTGTTCGGCGGCCTTCATCGCGTGTTGCAACTCGGAGCCTGTTCCGATCAGGATCGTCTCCAGCTTGCCGGTTTCCTTCTTCGCGATGTAGCCCCCCAGGGCAGCCCCTTCGCGACGGACCGACGCGGGGATTGACGACTGCGAGGGGATGTTCTGCCGGGTCAGCAGCAGCACCGTCGGACCATCTGTTCGATGCAGGGCGGCTGCGAAGGCCCCGGCTGTTTCTTCGGGGTCGGCGGGGCGCATCACATCCAAGTTCGGGATCACGCGCAGCCCGCTGCAGGTCTCTACCGGCTGGTGGGTTGGGCCGTCTTCGCCGACGCCGATCGAATCGTGCGTGAAGATGTAGATTGTTGGCAGGTGAGCCAGCGCAGCCAGCCGGATCGACGGACGCAAGTAATCGGCGAAGACCGCAAACGTCGCCCCGCTGGCTCGGAAGATTCCGTCATAGGCGATCCCGTTCATGATCGCCCCCATGCCATGTTCGCGGATGCCGAACCAGATGTTGCGGCCATCAGCGGTGCCGGACTGCGGCTCGAAGTCCTTGCCGCCCTTCATGTAGTTCTTGGTCGACCCGTACAGGTCGGCACTGCCCGAGACGAACAGCGGCATCGCTTTGGCAATCGGTTGCAGGACATCGCTTCCCGCTTGCCGGGTCGCGATCTTGGCATCGGCGGGGAACTCGGGGATCGATGCCAGCAGATCGGCGGGCACCTTCTTGGCGACGCCATCGGCCAGCAACTGGGCCTTGTCGGGATTGGCCTTCGACCATGCGGCGAAAGTCTTCTGCCAAGCGTTGTATTTTGCGACCAGCGTCTTCTTGTGAGCCACGAAGTATTGCTTCACCTTGTCCGACACATAGAAATGCTCCGCTGGCAGCCCCAGCCCCTTGCGAGCTGCGTCCGAGAACTTGGCCCCGCCCTCGCCGTGACCGGCTGCGGTGCCCGCCACTTCGGGGATGCCGCGAGCGATCTGGGTCCTGGCGACGATGAGCTTGGGCCGCCCGTTGTCGTTGGCCTTGGCCGCTTCGTAGACTCGCAGCAGAGCCGCCATGTCGTGTCCATCGACCGTCACCGCATCCCAGCCCATCGCCACGAACCGAGCTGTCACATCGCCGCTCTGCGTCTTGATGGCCATCGCATCGAGCGTCACATCGTTCGAGTCGTAAATGAGAATCAAGTTGTCGAGTTGAAAATGCCCCGCGAAAGAGGCCGCCTCGTAAGCGACCCCTTCTTGCAGGCAGCCGTCGCCAGCCAGCGCCACGATGTGCTGGTTGAAGATCGTGTGCTCGGCGGTATTGAAGCGAGCTGCGGACATCTTGGCGGAAACGGCGTATCCGACGGCATTGCCGACCCCTTGGCCGAGCGGGCCGGTCGTGGCCTCAACGCCCACGGTCTCACCATACTCCGGATGGCCCGGCGTTTTGCTATGCAGGACGCGGAAGTTCTTGACCTCTTCCAAGGAGAGGTCATACCCCGCCAAGTGCAGCCAAGAGTACAGGAACATGCTCCCATGCCCCGCCGACAGGATGAACCGGTCGCGGTTCAGCCACTTGGGGTCCGCCGGGTTATACGACAAGGCGTGCCCAAACAGCGTCGCCCCGATCTCCGCTGACCCCAGCGGCAGCCCCAGATGCCCCGAAGAACACTTGTGGACCGCATCAATCGCCAGCCCCCGAGCAATGTTGGCCGCTTCGGACAGAACGTCGATGGGGAGTGTGCTCATGTCGGGTCAAATCGAGGGCAGGGCAGAGTTCGAAAATCCGGCCAATTCAGCCCCGCATCCCGGAGCTTCGCCAAGCCGGGAATGCTAACGCTGCCCAGATGGGGCCGCAACCAACCCGTGACGCATCAGCGGGTTGTGAAGTTATTGGGAATTCGACATACCTCGACACATCAAGCCCCACTCGTCACTGAGGCGAGCAGCCAGACTTCGCGTACTCAGAGACTTCCGAAGTCTCTAAAGACTTCGGAAGTCTGGCGGTTAAGATTCCTCTGGACGATCGCCTTACCGCATGAGGCAGGATGGGCTGTCTGTTCCTGACTGCGAACCAAACTGTGAATCAAATACTTGGGGAAATCCAATTGAAACAATCCGAACGGTGGCGTTATGGGTTCTCGCTGGGTTCCATCTCGGCCAACTGATCAGCGGTCGGGAATGACCGGACACGAAAGCGTTTTGGATACAGATCGGGGACCACTTGCATCTCCCCCTTCATGACTTCTCGGACGCGGGACCAGGGGACAAACCCTTCGGGCCTCTCCGGGTTCCGGATCAGAACCACCCGATCGGTCTCTGGCAGCAGTGTGTCAACTTGATCACCCCAGACCGAGTAGGACAGAATCTCCTCGGTGTCTTTCTTTTGAAGTACCGAATAGGTCGCCACGAATTGGCCCGCATACTCGCCTTGGCCTTGCAGCTTCGCGAGCAAAGCCTTTTGCTCAGAGTATTCGCCTTGGAGGAATCTCGCACGCATTTCCTGGAATTGTGGATACAGAATATGATTCACCGGCGGGTGCCAATCGACCCATTCGTCGTCGATGTATTGCAGAGGAAACGGTGACATCGGACGAGGCTCGCCTTGCAGTGTCTTATCTGCTAACTCAGCCATCATTTTCAGACCCAGGCTGTCGTCGAGTGTCGTGATGAAGAGCGTGTCGCGGTTGGGGACCATCGCGACCAGATGACCGGTCATCCCCAGTTCTCGCAGGCGGTCCACCAGGAAGAGCCGGTTGGCATCGTAATTATCGCCCGAGACCGCCGACACCAGATGATCACCGATCTTGGCCATCGCACGAGTGCGCTCGGAGAGATTCTCGATGGCCACCTCCCACGCTTGATAGCTGGAGACCTCCCAGACTTCAAACTGCTTGGGAGGGATCGTCTGCATCGACTCAGGCAGGTCGTACACAATCGTCGTGAGCAAGTGCTCGCCCAGCGGCATGAAATCGAGTTCTGGTGGCGAGTTTCCGTCAATGCGGCACAGCAGGGCTTGGTGAGCAAAGGAGCTGCGCATCCAGATTTTAGGCATGAGGTTGCTACGCGCTTCGTCGAAGTCCTCGGGAAGTTCGTCACGGACGCTGGCAAAGATGCCGACCGTGCGAGCCAGGTAGGCCTTGCGTTTGTGCCACGGGAGCAGGCAATACTCGGCGTAGAAGTTGGACAAGTTGATGCGCCCACTGGAGGTCGTCACCGCAAACTCTTCGTCTTTGAATACGAGCTTCGTCTTCGGTTGGGATTGGCGCAATGCCCCGAGGAACAGATCAACAAAGGTGCCCCGGTCAGAGGCGGCAAAGATCCGGCGGAAGAATTTCATGCGACACCAAGGTGTTGAATTTCACCGACTCCTGACGACTCGGGTCGTGCGGACAGAGACTCCTCACTGACGATCATGTCATTCCTTCCGGCGGACAACAATCGTTCCCCACGACAATCACCCAAACTCTTTGGAGGATTAGAGGGTCTCGAATCTGGGATACGTGCGATCAGGTGAGGCAGGCACCTGCCATACTGGATTCCAATCGGAACGGTCATCATCTTTGAATGAGGCCAGGAGATTCAGGCTCTGCCGCCGGAAGCTGTGCTTGCTTCGCGTGCCAATCCACGAAATCCAGCGTGTGCTTGAGGCGCGTCGATGGACAGGAAGGCCACCCGCGCGAACCGGCTGGCTGTTCCGAGAATGTTGGAGCTGGGAGGATCCTCCCATCACGATCCCGCCTTGGGCTTGTCTCCCGCAGGTTCAGGCGTGCCCACGGGTTTG
>JANOKO010000158.1:0-4492 GCA_031419335.1 Planctomycetota bacterium | reverse complement strand
ACTCCTCGGTGCTGAGTTGCACCATGGGCTGAGGGCCGCCTGCGATCTCTTTGACCCTTAGCGTAAACCGGGGGCAGGCGAACGGAGCCTGCAACTGGACCGAGGTCTCGCCGCGCGTGATCGCTGTCAGCTCCTTCGCGGCCCAGTAACGGGCGATCTCGCTGTTCTTCATCCACAGTAAGTTGTCGTAATTGGCGTTCAGTCTGGCCACGACCTCCTTAAAGATATTGAACCCCACTTCCTCACCGTTGTAGTACAGACCCGGCCAGTGGCAGACGAGGATCGTCGGCTCGCCTCTTTTGATGACCTCGGGGAGACGACCGTCCTTGCCATCCATCGAGATGAACTGCCCGGTCTGCCCCGGTTCCAAGCCGTCCCACCCGCCGAACCAATCGCCGGTACAGCCGATAATCGAGACCACGCAACTCGGATTCTCGGTGTTGAGTCCCGAGGCATACTCGACGCGCGGGGCGACGCTCGTGTCATCGGTGAACAGGTGCCGGAAGTAGTGCGGAATCTCCGCTCCGTGGACATCGCGGACGGCCTGGAACGTTGCCTGTGACAGCTCCGGCAGCACGCGATTCCCGAACCCGCCGGGGGTCGTAATCCCCTCGCATGGCAGCCCGACGTTCTTGAGAATCTGGAGCGCATACGCCATGTACTCCGCGATCTCATCCACGCTCCGCCCATCGGTCCAGCGGAAGTTCTCCATGAACTTGGGGGTGCGTTCCGGGTGAGGATGGCCGGTCTTGGTGTCGATGATCCAAGTGTGCGTGACCATCTCCGGATGGATGTCCCAGTCAGGCAGAATGATGTCCCGCACCAACTGCAAACTCGCCTCCTGTTCCGCCCGCGTCCACCCCGGCAACTCGCGATCGACTCGCCCGACGCACGCCGGGTAGGGCACGATGCTGTACTTCCCCTTGATACCCCGCTCGTGACACCACTCGGAGAACTTGCGGACGAACGAGTCCGGGATCTCGCGCGGGAGCTTCTTCCAGTCCTGCTTGTAGTTTTCTGGATAGACCTGCGCGAACTGCGGGATCGCAAAGTGGGCCAGGTTCACCAGGCACGTCGAGTCATCAATGATGAAGCTCAGCGGAACGCGCAGCTGGGGATTCTCGACGGCGACTCGCGGGTCTCTCACCGGGCGCTCGCCGGGGATGGGGTTGCCTTCGGCGAAGAGCGCCGGGGTCCACAGCGCAACGGTTGCCGCAGTGGCAGTGGCGGCTTGGAGAAAACGTCGACGGGAGATCGGGAGCATGGGGAGGCCGATCGAAGAACATGAATCGTGAGACAAAGTACCGCAATGTAACTGCCGATGGCCACTGTGACGAGTTGTGTGTAAGGCAGTCAGTGGAAAATAATCTCCCAGAGAATGGGAGATTCTGGTAGACCTCCTTGCTGCCGGTGGAACTCATGGATAAGACGATGAAGTCCGTTGAGACGTTGTCGGCGGATGTGATCGGCACGATTCGTTCGACGGCGAAGGCGCTCACGGCGTGGAAGCGTGGAGGTCACGGAGCGGTATTGCTGCGGCAGCAAGCGGCGGGCGGAGCAGATGTTCGGGTGGGGACAGCACACGGTCGAGTTGGGGTTGCATGAGTTGCGGACCGGGGTGCGATGTCTGGATGCCTTTCACCAGCGGGGTCGGAAGAAGTCCGAGGTGAAGTCACCGCGGTTGGTCGACGAGGTGCGGCGGATTGTCGAGCCAACGGCGCAGGCCGATCCGAAGTTTCAGACGACGCTGGCGTTTACGCGGATCACGGCGAAGAAGGTGCGCGAGGAGTTGCTCAAAAGTGAATTCACACGCGACGATGCGCCGTGTCGCGAGACGGTCGGTGTGATGCTCAAGCGGGGCCTGTAAGAAAGCGTGTGTCAGACAGAATTCGTCTCAGCGAGGCGGGTCTCATCAGTTCAGGTGTTTGGGCAGGCGGTTCTCGAAGAGGATCGCGAAGTGGTTCAGGGCGTCCAAACCACCCGGATTCGCAAGCCTGCAAACACTGCGTGGTCGTGGCATCGAGGCTCTGGGGATAGCCCCCTGTGGATAGATGCGGCATACTGAGGTGGTTGATCGGCTTGCAACAAGTCGGTGAGCTGTTGCTCGGCCAGCTTTGTCCATCTGGAGTACCTGATGTTTGAGGACTCATTGTTCTCGACTCGTCGTGGGTTTCTCACGCGATCGGGATTGGGCTTTGGCTCGCTCGCGCTGACCGCCATGCTGGCCAGTGAAGCACAAGCGGTGGGCGGGAGACCAACTGCATTTGATCCGCTGAATCCACTGCGAGAGCGGCTGCCACATTTCGCACCGCGAGCCAAGCAGGTGATATTTCTATTTCAGTACGGCGGACCCTCGACGTTTGATCTGCTTGATTACAAGCCAGACCTGATCGCACTTCACGGAAAGCCTGTGCCAGAATCGCTCAAGCAACACCCCGATAAGGTCGGCGGGGTGTTCAATCACTGCAAAGACGAACTGCTGGCGGGCCCCTGGAAGTGGGCACAGCACGGCGAGTCTGGCCAATGGGTGTCGGAGCTGCTGCCACATACCGCAAGGCACATTGACGACCTGTGCCAAGTGCGGTCGATGTATAGCGAGAGCTCGAACCACGCACCGGCGACCTTTCTTATGAACACCGGCGGAATACTGAGCGGGAAGCCCAGTCTGGGGTCATGGGTCACCTATGGGTTGGGTTCCGCGAATCAGAATTTGCCGGGGTATGTGTTGCTGTATAAAGTCGGCGGGCTCGGCGGATCGGCCAACTGGAGCAATGCGTTTCTGCCCGCCTCATTTCAGGGGACTCAGTTTCGCTACGAAGGATCGCCGGTCCTCAATTTGCAGCCGCCCGAAGAACTGGCATCGGCCCAGCGAGCGACCATCGACTTTGCTCAGGAATTGAATCGACAGCATGCGGCTGCGCGGCCAGGCGTCCTCGATCTCGACGGGCGGATCGCCTCTTACGAGCTGGCCTACCGGATGCAGTCCGAAGCCCTCGACATTGGGGAGTTGTCGCAGGAGACTGAGGCCACCCAGACTGCATACGGACTGCATGATGAGAACAAAGACAAGGCCATGTACGGCAAGATGTGTTTGCTCTCTCGGCGACTCATCGAGAAAGGGGTCCGCTTTGTCCAATCGTACAACGCCTCCGACAAGCTCGGTTGGGATGGGCACGATAAAAACACCGAATACAACACTAAGAACGCTGCACAAACTGACCAGCCGATCGCCGCCTTGCTGGCCGACCTCAAACTACGGGGGCTGCTCGACACGACTCTGGTCATTTGGGCGGGAGAGTTTGGTCGCACTCCGATGATGCAGGGCAACGGCGGACGAAATCATAATCCGTACGGCTTCACAATCTGGATGGCAGGCGGCGGCGTAAACGCGGGAGCTGTGATTGGGTCGACCGATGAAATCGGCCTGCGCGCTCAAGACCAGCCCCAGTCGGTGAAGAACCTGCATGCCACGATTCTGACGGCACTGGGACTGCATCCGGACAACTTGTACTTCGAGAATCAGGGACGCCAGGAACGCTTGACCGGAGTGGCACAGAGTTGGAAGTCGATTCCGGGAGTGTTGCGCGGGACATAGAGCGGTTTCAGATCCGGTCTTTACACAATAAAATCTCAGCCCCAAACCCCCTCTTTAGGGCACACCTCCGACGCCGCAAAGGGGCCGGACTCGATAGCCCCGGGCGAAGCAGAACGACGCCAGTCGTGCCGCGCAGCCCTGGGTCCACGAGTACAACAGAGCTGCCCCCCGCCCTGAAAGGGCGTCACCCCGAGCCGCCAAATTGATACCGCCCTTTCAGGGCTTCGATCGAAAGTGTGGCCACTTGACCCAGGGCGGCGTTCCTCGACTTCGTCGGGTCACTGGCCCTGGGCGCACTTTCGGGGTGGGGATGTGGCAGATGTCATGGCTGGGAATGTGTAAAGACCCTGCGTAGAACTGCTCGAGTGGTCCGTCAAGGCTAGATTTTGGGGTTCGCCTCCCTCGGGAGGGCGAGGCTCCCGCCGAGCCGCGGCTGCGAGTCGACGCGTCCCCTGGCTCGCGGCTCAGCAGGAGCTTCGCCCTCCCGCGCGGGCCAGGCTCAACCCCAAGAACAAGTGTTGCGCGGGACATAGTCCACAGTGCCGTGAACCACAGTGCCGTGAAAACGAAACAGGACGGCTGCGATGGTTCGCAGTCGTCCTGTTCGTCACTGTCGCAGCCAGCCGCTACGCACTACGGCGTTTTGGCTCGTCATCCCTGAGTGGTGCCCCTGGGTGAAGGGGATGCGTGTCCGTTTAGAACCGTCGGCTCGGGACACGGAGAGCGCTTGGTCCCGTGCGGCGTGGGGAGACATTGGCAGCCGGTTCCGGATTTGGAACCAGCACGGGGGCGGGCACAGGATCGACGACATCGGCCGGTGGGTCGATGTTCGCTGGCTCCGGTCGAGCGGTTTTATGCGGAATTGCCGGGGAACCCAGGACTCCCCCCAGCATGTCT
>JANOKO010000157.1:0-5726 GCA_031419335.1 Planctomycetota bacterium | reverse complement strand
CTTATCGAACTCGTAAACGCCCACTTCAGTTCGTGCCGTAGCATGACCATCCCCCAGTCGGTTCACCAATTCCCATGACACCCACTCCCAGCCTGCATCACCACGCCTACGTCGAACGTGTCATCAATCTCCTTGATCCCGCAGGTGATACACTGCTGAATATGGATCCCTCCGAGGCACTCGAAGCTGTGGCGAGCGGCGACCCCGATCGCATCCGCCGGATCGACGGCCAGTTTGCGATCCTCGCTCAGAAGGGAAAAATCATTCGCATGGCACGGTCGATCGGGAGGCCCATGCGGTACTTTCTGGCCAAGCTGGTCGACGGACCGTGCCTCATCGTGGCGGAGCGGATCGCGGAGATCACCGCCCAACTCCAGACGATGGGATTGCTCTCGCAATTCCACCCGAGCTATACGCGAATGGTGCCAGCGCATCATCTCTTGGAGTTGGCACTGCTGGGGTGCCCGGACCCGAACCCGACCTATACACGCTTTTTTGCACCGCAGCGGAACAGGCTGCCCGCGAATCTGGACGAGATCGGACGGGCCTACATCGGGGCGGTCGAGGCTGAACCCGCAAAGTGGCTTGATACGCTCGACCGCCAGGAACCCATCGGCGTCCTGTTCTCGGGCGGAGTTGACAGTGGGGCTGTGCTGCTGACTCTCTACCACCTGTTACTCAAACGGGGTGAGGCACCTCAGAGACTGAAAGCGTTTACCCTCTCTGTCGAAGGGCGCGGGGACGACGCCGCTCAGGCACGCCAGTTCCTGGATGCGCTCGACCTCGGATTCCTGCTCGAAGAAGTTCGCGTCCCAGCCAGTGCAGTATCTCTCGAAGAGGCGGTGCGGGTCATTGAGGACTACAAGCCGCTCGATGTGCAGTCAGCGGCAATGACCTGGGCCCTATGCTCAGAAATCCGTCGACGCTACCCGGAGTGGGTCTACCTCGCGGATGGCGACGGAGGGGATGAAAACCTCAAGGACTACCCCATCGAAGAGAACAAGGAGCTGACAATTCGCAGCGTCCTCAACAATCTGATGCTCTATCAGGAGGGCTGGGGCGTCAACGCGGTCAAGCATTCCCTCACCTTCAGCGGTGGCCAAAGCCGGGGGCATGTCCGCAGCTTCGCCCCCGCGCGGGTGGCCGGATTCAAGGGGCTGAGCCCGTTTGCACTGCCGAACGTGATCGAAGTGGCGGAAGGAATCCCGTTTATCGAACTGACTGACTGGGATGTGCCGAAGCTGTATGCGCTCAAAGGAGAGGTCGTGCAGCGTGGAGTCGAGGCGATCACGGGGCTGACGATGCCCATTTTCGACAAACGTCGGTTCCAGCACGGAGCGATGGAGCGAGCCCCCTTTGAAGCGATGTTCCCGACCACCGAAGAGGAATATCGGGCAGCATTTACGGAGATGTTCGTGCCCTAGTCGCACTGGTCCCTGAGCTTCCTTTTCCGCCAATGGTTGCCCCCCGTCGAGTTGGCCATCAGAATGGCTTGGCAGCTTCGGGGCCGGATGCCATTCATCCGGAACGGGAACTCCGCACGGGGGCTGTGCTGCCTCATTTCATTGCCGAGTTCATGAATCCTTCCGTAACCAGTTCGACATCGCCTGATGGTCTGCCTCGGCTGGGGGCGAGCATCCAATACGAGAAATTTCTGGACTGCGTCCACTGCGGGCTCTGTACGTCTGCCTGTCCCACGTATCTGGAGACAGGGAACGAAAACGACAGCCCGCGCGGGCGCATTTACCTGATGCGGGCGGTCACCGATGGACGGATCGAGATGTCGCCGACCGTCGAGCGGCATCTCGAACTCTGCCTCGATTGCCGCAGTTGTGAAACGGCCTGCCCGTCGGGGGTCCAGTACGGTCGGTTGATCGAGCCGTTTCGGGTCGAGATGCAGCAGCGGGCCGCCGCGACGAATCCGCCGGGCTGGTTCCAGCGGATTGTGTTGTACGGACTGTTCCCGTATCCCAAGCGGCTGGCGTGGGCCTTGCTCCCCGCGCGGATCATGCAGAAGCTGGGCCTGGATCGACTCATCGAGGCGACGGGGTTGATTCGGTTGCTGCCGGAGAAGCTGCGGCGGATGCAGCGGCTGCTGCCGACGCTCAAGCCGCCGCTGCCGAAGTTGCCGGCAATCCTGCCTGCGATTGGACCGAGGCGGGCCAAGGTGGCGTTGTTCACGGGTTGTGTCGCGGAGGCGCTGTTCGATCATGTGAACTGGGCAACCGCGCGGGTCTTGCAACTCAATGGCTGCGACGTGATCGTGCCGCAGGGGCAAGGCTGTTGCGGGGCCATTCACTACCACAGTGGGGCCAGTCAGCCAGCGCTCCAACTGGCCGAGGCGAACATCGAGTCGTTCGAGCCGGATGATGTCGACGCGATCATCATCAACGTGGCCGGGTGCGGGTCGATGCTCAAGGACTACGGCCACATCGCGGAAGAGCTACAGCCCAGCGACAAGGCACTGCACCAGCGCTTCGAGCAGTTCGCCCACAAGGTGAAAGACCTGACCGAGTTTCTGGCGACTCTCGGTCCGATCCAGCCCACGGTTTCGGTCCCGATGAAGGTGGCCTACCACGATGCGTGCCACCTGGCCCATGCCCAGCGGATTCGACAACAGCCGCGCGACCTACTGAAGCTGATTCCGGGGATGACGGTTGTGCCTCTGGCCGAGTCGGACATCTGCTGCGGAGCGGCGGGGAGTTACAACCTGACGGAACCCGAGATGGCCGATCGCTTGGGGAATCGCAAGGTGGCGAACATTCTGGCCAGCGGGGCCGAGGCGCTGGTCTCGGCCAACGCCGGGTGTACTCTCCAAATCCAATCCATGCTCAAAGCCGCTGGCCGCCCCCTCCCCGTGTACCATCCGGCAGAGTTGCTGCAGATGGCCTATGGGGGGAAGGATGAGGGCCAGAAGAACTCTTCGTGCATCCCTTCGTCGCTAAACACTCAATCACCTCCTCCAACATTCCTCTCCCTCCTCATCCTTCCTCCTTCATGATCAGACAGCAACTTGTCTTTCACGGACTTGAATCCGCCCTGTGGCTCACGGGCCTGGGGCTGGTTCTTGTTGCGGCAGTGGCTTGCACCGCGATCCTGTTCCGGTACGAGCGGCAACTGATTGCGAAGAAGCTGGGGTACACGCTGCTGGCTTTGCGGTTATCTGTGCTGGCGGTGCTGGGGTTGATTCTGTTGGAGCCGGTATTGGCCTGGACGCTCGATCTGGAACGGTCGGGGCGGATCGTGGTGGCGGTGGATGTTTCGCAGAGCATGGAGACCATGGACGAGCAGGCCAGCGAGGCCGAGAAGCTCCGCACGGCACAGGCACTCGGACTGCTCGGAGCCGAAGTGCCGGTTGAGAAGTGGTGCCAGGCATTCGATGCGAAGCAGCAACCGGAGTGGGCCTCGGTGGCTGAGGAGTCGAACCCCCAGCGGTTGCAGGCCCTCATCGACTCGCGACGCGAAACGGCACTGGGGGCGATGGCCGAGGTCGACAAACTCACGCGGGTCGAGATCGCCCGCCGACTGTTGAAGACCGGGGAATTGCCATTACTCAAGGAGTTGTCGAAACTCGGACAGGTGGAGGTGTGCCTGTTCGCGGGTGAGGCATCGCTGCTCGATATGGAGTCTCTCGAACGCCCGCTGGAGCCACCAGGCGACACGATGAAGTGGAACAAGACCGACCTGATGCAGGTCATGTCCGCAGCCCCCGCCGAGCGCGAGGGGCTCAAGCTGGCGGGAGTGGTGTTGCTCAGCGACGGACGCGACAACGCCCATCCGAATGACGCCGAATACATCAAGCGGTTTGCCGGGGGAGCCCCGATTTACCCGGTGCTGGTGGGGTCGGAACGGCGACCGAAAGACCTGTCGATCGCCAACGTCGACTACCCACCGACCGTGTTTCAGAACGACAAGCCGGTCCTCAAGACGACGATCCGCACCTCCGGTTTCGATGGCCAGGAGGTCGTCGTGTTCCTTGACAAGCTCGACGCCGACGGGCAGCCGACCGGTGAACCGATTCGCAAGACGATCATCGCCAAAGACCCCGGTCAAGAGGTGCAGTTCGACCTCACCGCCGAGAAGGAAGGTCGCCAGCGATACCGCGTTCGCACGGACGAACTCCCCGAGGAGACGCGCGGTGACAACAACACGCGCGAGTTCGCTCTGCAAGTCGTCGACGACCGGTCGGACATCCTGCTGATTGAAGGCGAAGGCCGCTGGGAGTTCCGCTACCTGCAAGCGGCGTTGTCTCGCGATGACCATGTGCAGATGGACGCCGTCGTTTTCAACCAGCCATATATGGGGGTGCTGCCCGACACGTTCTTCCCGCGCGAGCTGTCGACCAAGGGCCTCAATCCGCAATCCAAGTCGACGCCGTTTGAGGGCTACGACCTCGTCGTGGTTGGCGATGTCTCCCCGCGCGACATGTCGAACGAACTCTGGGTGCAACTCGATCGCTACGTCCGCGAGGAGGGCGGCACGCTAATCCTCTCCGCCGGAAAGAACTATTTTCCGCTGGCCTACAATAGCCCCGTCATTGAGGGGCTGCTCCCGATCAGCAAACTCAGGCAGTCGCATCTGACCGATGCCACACAGCGTCGCCGCCCACAGGACCGAGGGTTCAGGCTGACGCTGACTCCGGACGGCGAGCGGCAGACGATGCTGCAATTCAACACCGACCCAATCGAGAACAAGAAAATCTGGGACGAGTTGCCCGGGCACCCCTGGGCGATCCTGGGCGAGGCCAAGCCGGGGTCCAGCGTGTGGACCTCGGTGAAGAGCGAACTGCCCGATCCCGGTCTTGATTGGGAGCGGCAGAACGCGGTCTTTGTGCAGCAGTTCCTGGGCACCGGGCAGGTCGTGTGGCTGGGGATCGACAGCACCTGGCGGTTCCGGTTCCGCGTCGGCGATACCTATCATCACCGGTTCTGGGGCCAGATCAGCCGCTGGGCTTCGGAGTTCAAGGCCAGTGCCGGGAATGAGTTTGTCCGTCTCGGACTGGAGAAGCCCGTGATCGCCGAGGGCGATGACGGCGTCATCGTGGCCCGCTGGGATCAGCGGTTCCTGGAGAAGTTCCCGAGTCTCAAGGCGCGGGCCGTGCTGAAGCTCGGCGGTGCCGACAGCAAGCACCCCGAGATCAGCGTCGACCTCCATCCCGATCCCGATCGCCCGCTGATCCAGTTGGGTCGCGCCACCTCACTGCACGCGGGCGAATACTCCGTCAAGCTGATCGTCACTGGCGGCGACATCGGGCCGACCCCGATCACAGCCGATCTCTCAGTCATCGAAAAGCTCTCGCCCGAACTGGCCGATGTCAGCGCGAATCGCCCACTCCTGGAGCAGATCGCCTCCACGACCGGTGGCCAGTTTTACCTCATCAACCAAGCCAAGACCGTGACCGAGAAATTCCAACAGGTGAAGGAGAAACTCTCGCAGCGAAACGAGATCCCGCTGTGGAACCACTGGCTAATCTTCCTGGTCTTCTGCGGACTGTTGATGACGGAGTGGGTGCTGCGGAAGATGAATGGATTGCCATAAGCGTGGGACGGACACACATTGCCGTCTCTGAGCGATGTCTGCGAGTCGAGATCGAGTGATATGTAACAGATGCCATTCGCAGCCCATGTGAGCCCACTCTGGCAGGTCACGCACAGTGGGAACGGGCAGGAGTGCCTGACCTACTTCGCGTGTCAGACCAATTCCTCGCGCCAGGCATCGGCCAGTTC
>JANOKO010000156.1:0-3216 GCA_031419335.1 Planctomycetota bacterium | reverse complement strand
CGAAAATCAAACGGCTGTGACCGATGTGCAATCGAGCGATCCGGATGGGTCGACCGAGAACGGCGGCGGGCTCACGTACTCCTTGACCGGCGGAGCGGACCAGGCCAAATTCGCCATCAATGCGAACACCGGCATACTGACCTTCCTCACAGCCCCCAATTACGAATCCCCCACCGATGTCGGTACGAATAATACGTATGGCGTCCAGGTGACCGTCACCGATCCAAGCCTGCCGACGGGACGGACCGATGTCCAAGGGATTACAGTCACCGTCGTCTCGATCAGCGAACCCCCGGTGATCACCAGCGATGGCGGGGGAGCAGCGGCGGCGGTGACCGTCAACGAAGGAACCACGTTTGTCACCGACGTGCAGTCCAGAGATGACGATGGTACCCTCGAAGGGGTCGGCGGATTGACGTACTCCATCACCGGTGGAAAGGATCGAGCCCTGTTCCAGATCGTGACCAACACGGGAGTATTGTCTTTCACCACAGCCCCCGATTATGAGACCCCCACCGATCGCGGTACTAATAATGTATACGATGTCGAAGTGACCGTGAAAGACCCTGGCGGACTACCGGATAAGCAGGAAATTGCGGTGACTGTGGGGGATGTGAATGAGGCACCCACGATCACCAGTAATGATGGCGGAGCCAACGCGGCCATCACCATTTCCGAAAACCAGACAGCAGTCACCGATGTGCAGTCTAGAGATCCGGATGGCACAATAGAGGGTGCAAATGGCTTGACCTACACGCTCACGGGGGGAGCGGACCAAGGCATGTTCAGTATCGTGGCCACCACCGGTGTGTTGACGTTCATTGCAGCTCGTGATTTTGAAAAGCCCACCGACAGTGGAGCCAACAATGTTTACGAGGTCCAAGTCACCGTCTCCGATCCGGGGCCGAATGTGCTGACCGACGTGCAAGACATCGCCGTGACAGTGACGGATGTGACAAAATCGATTCTGGTTGCCATTGATGGCACAGGTTCAAGAGCGTTTCAAGATGCAGGTGCGGCATCAGCCACCGGATGGGGCAATCGACAATACCAATCTCACGTCCAGAACTTTAATGCAGATTACACTGGCGACTTTAAACACTACTATCAAGGTCCAGTCGCCTCGTCTCGGCTTGATCTGGCAGGAGCACAGTGTATGACGATCGAAAACACCGCCTATGGAGACGTGATAACTGACACTGAGTCCGATCCAAACCTCGATAAACACGATTACAAGATTCACATTGTGGGGCACAGTCGTGGCGGAATGGTTACGATGCAATTGGGGGCGAGACTGGAGAATGCGTTCATTGATGTGAAATTCATAGGCTTGTACGATCCTGTGGACATGACTTCGAATTATCTCGACAATCCTGAACCCGGAACAGGTGGCAATGGTTACGGATTGCACTCAGGACTTTCGAATGTCGCAGCAGTCACTGCACAGGGTTTTCTCATCCCGAGTGAAAATGGAGTGATTGATGGCCCCCGTTCACGCGAGTTTTTTACTCGGCCTCTCGTCCTGGTACCGTGGCAACTCACCGGAAGTCAATCGCTGCAAGTGCGAGGGACTCATTCCGCCATTGGCGGCGCACCTGGAATGGGAGACTATCCAGAGGGCTATCTCTACTCATTCGATGTTTTGGCGGCTATTCAGTCGGACCAGTTCATCCGCCAGGGAGCAATTTCAGCGGGAGTTCCAATTTCAAACAAGTCAGCTGCCCAGTACGGCTATCCAGCCACGGAAATGTACAATAATCGCTGATCCTAGTGTGTGTCCAGGGTCCCTTCGAACCGTTCCGTTTCGAGTCCGCTCAGATCAGAGGCAAATCGCTATGATGACTCCCAGAATCGTCATAATCGTTCAGCTTCTGCTCCTGCAGATGATTGGGATTAGTTGCTGGGCCACTCCGTTCTACGGGGACGACAATCTCCAGAAAGTCGACGTTCCTGTGAAGTCAATGCGTAACTTGATGGGCATGGAGTTCGTGCAGATTCCTGCGGGTGAATTCATGATGGGCTCCGACGAATCGGTTGACGAGTTGTTGAAGTTGTATGGAGAAGAGAGGAATATCACGCTGAACTCTACTATTAAAGGTCTTAAACATAGCCAGCCATCGCATCGCGTCGTCATTACAAAGCCATTTTACCTTGGAAAATACGAAGTTACCGTCGGCGAGTTCAAACGGTTTGTGGAGTCTACGGGATATGTACCCGAATCCGGGAAATTCGGTGGAGGCTGGGGATTTGCCAAAGCCCGTGGGCACGTAGACCAAGCAGAACGATTTACATGGCATAATCCAGGCTGGGAGCAAACTGACGCACATCCAGTTGGAACCGTCAGTTGGAACGATGCGGTCACGTTTTGTGAGTGGCTCAGCAAAACTGAGAAGAGGCAATACCGTCTGCCGACAGAGGCAGAATGGGAATATGCTTGTCGCGCAGGTTCCAAGTCTCGATTTTCATTTGGAGATGATCCCGAAGGGCTGGCCCAATTCGGAAATGTGACTGATGGAACAGCTACGGAAAGGCTGCCAGCACGTATTGAATTCGCGATCAAGGCTAAAGATGGATTCGTCTTTACAGCTCCCGTCGGGAGTTTTCGTCCGAATCCTTGGGGTCTGTGTGACATGCACGGAAACGTGAACGAATGGTGCTCGGATTGGACTATCTCTGCAAAGAATTACTACGAAACATCAGAGATAGAGGATCCACAAGGCCCTGACGCACCAACATCAAAGTTTTGGGAAGACCGAGTCAAAGTGATTCGAGGAGGGTCTTGGAATGACGGCGCCTGGAGTTGTCTCTGTTCAAGTCGCGGTGCGCAGGCCGTTGCTGGGGCGACGAGTTGCGGATGTGAGATCGGCTTTCGCGTCGCTGTCGGTGCGGATCCCACTTTGCCACCGGAAAACAAAGCCGATCCTTGAACCAGTTCGATGATCATGTACCTTCTCAGTCTCGCGGGGTGGCCCTGACGCTGCTTTGAGCGTCTGGGCTGTGGAACAACAAGAGGCGGGGTGGCACCGGTTGGTTCGCTTTGGAGCCTACCGGTGTGCCATTGCACAAGAGGTTGTCTCGGCAGCGATCGTATCGCCAGTGGCGGGGTGGCCCAGACGCTGCTTTGAGCGTCTGGGTTGTGGAACAACAAGAGGCTACTGTGGACACACTCAGCTTTCAATCCCTCTTGTTCCTTCGTCACCCAGACATCCAAAGCGA
>JANOKO010000155.1:0-1111 GCA_031419335.1 Planctomycetota bacterium | reverse complement strand
AAACAACCCATCCTCGACCACTGATGTAATGTCTGTCGGGCCACTCAGGATGAGAGCGAAATCGAATTCTTGTTGGTTCATTGGTCACACTCCTCGCCAAACTCGTCGGCACTTGTTCTGTGACAGCATGCATCCACTTTGTTGCGGATTTGACGGGCATGATTCTCTGGTACGCGAGGCGTTGAATAAACAGAGAACTTGCATCCGTCACGGTTTGCGTATGCACACAACATTCGTCCCCATGCATGAGCACTGCCACCGGCTTCCACATACCGCCATTCACACGCCTCCGCGTAAGCGACAGCGGCTTCGATGTGCTTGTTCGGGTGTCGTGGTCTAGACATCGACAGAATTCTAGATGGCTGTTGACAATTGTCAAGCAGATGCCGTCTGTTTCACCGAGATGAGTTGCGCCGATTGTAGAATGTGCAGGTTTTCATGAGGGATGGATAACCTGACCCATCCAAACTCTGTGGTGAACCGACAGTGGATGACTTCAATTGGTTGCGGTTCTGTGGCCTCGTTGTGACACTTGGGCGCGATCACATTCACTGCTTGAAATGCCACCAGAAGCCAGCCTCAGCAATACCGACAGCCCCTTGGCCCCCCATTCGAATTTCGAGATTCTCTTCCGTCGATCAACCATCAACCCTCCCCCCATGACCCAACCCTCCGACATCGAACAAGTCCACTCCGCCACCCGCGACATCGCTGCTCAGTTGAGCCGCGTGATCGTGGGGCAACAGACGGTGGTCGAGGAGTTACTCACCTGCGTCCTCGCCGGGGGGCATTGCTTGCTCGTGGGGGTGCCGGGGCTGGCGAAGACGTTGATGGTTCGGTCGTTGGCCGAGTGCTTGGGGCTTTCATTCAATCGCGTGCAATTCACGCCCGATCTGATGCCCGCTGATGTGACCGGCACCGAGGTCATTCAAGAGGACCGCTCCACCGGGCTGCGTGAACTCCGCTTCATCAAGGGCCCGGTGTTCGCCAACGTGGTCCTCGCGGATGAAATCAACCGTACGCCGCCCAAGACGCAAGCCGCCCTCCTCGAAGCGATGCAGGAACACCAAGTCACCGTCGGCGGCGTCCGGCACCCGCTCCCCGAGCCGTT
>JANOKO010000154.1:0-4770 GCA_031419335.1 Planctomycetota bacterium | reverse complement strand
GGCAGCCCGTCGCAACCGGCTGGCCGACTCGGCTGACTGCTGAAAGTTGACCGCTTCACTACCAGCGAAACAGACCCGTGCCCCAACTCAGCCCGGCTCCGAACCCACACATCAGCACCAGATCCCCACGGCGGATTTTCCCGGCACGCAGGGCCTCATCCAAGACCAGCGGCACTGATGCCCCGCTCGTGTTGCCGTACTTATGAACGTTACAAAACACCTTGTCCTCGGCGATTTTGAGGTTCTGCATCGCCGCGTTGATAATGCGGATGTTCGCCTGGTGCAACAAGAATAGCGACACATCCTCGACCCTGAATCCCGATTTCTCCAGCACCAATTCAATCGTTTCCTGCACCAGTCGCACCGCCCAAGTAAAGACTTTGCGGCCATCCATCCGCAGGTACTGATCCCCCGCCAGAATTGCCTCAGCCGTGATCGGACAACGCGACCCGCCAGCAGGCCGGTCGAGCAGATCGCCTCCGCTGCCATCGGCTCCCATTTGGTAGCAGACCAGCCCCTGCGAGGCTTCCCCTTTGGCAATCAGCACTGCACCGGCCCCATCTCCAAACAGCGGATAGGTCCGCTGATCCTTGGGATTGATGATCCGGCTCATGCAATCGACACCGATCACCAGAGCGAGTTTCGAGTTCCCCGTGGCCACATACTGGGCTGCCGTAACCATCGCATACATAAACCCGGCACACGCCGCCGCCACATCAAACGCGGCACAGTCCAGTCCCAGCCGATTCTGCAACAAACAGGCCGTAGAAGGACACTGATAGTCCGGCGTAAATGTCCCCACCACCAGTAAATCGATGTCCTTCGGATCCACGCCTGCCGCCCGAATCGCCTTCTCCGCAGCGGCAACGCTCATCTCCAACGTCGAAACGTTGGCCGGAGCATGCCGCCGCTCCAGAATCCCCGTTCGCTCCCGAATCCAGTCTGCGTCAAACCCAAAGCGATGATTCAGTTCCGCATTCGTCACGACATTATCGGGAACAAAAGTACCCGTACCCAATACCTGAACCCCGAGCAGCGTATTCGTACGCTGACTGGAAAGGACATGCTGTTTTTGAGGGGGGAGACTGTCTGTCACAGAGGCTTCAACAACGCGTCCAACCCGGTCTCTACCGGGTGGCCATCCTGGGTCCATCTCGCCGTATCGCGGATGGTGGAAACGTCGCACTGTGCCTACCGCGAATCGTTCGCAGAAACTCTGACGACCTCATCGGAATCCTCTGAGGTGTCACTCTTCCGTCTACATGCCAGCAGGCGGTCCCAGTATATCGGCAGTGGGTCAGTGGAACCAGTCCTACTGAACATCCTGACCAGAAAGTGTGTCTGCTCCCTGGACCAGTCCAAGAGTAGCTGCGAGAAAACGGTCTGCAATCCGCCCGGAAATGAGGTCGTGTGTGCAGCACTGCTTGGCTGTGCCATCTCACCAAGAGCGAGTCGACCACGACTCGCCCAGCCCCTACCAACCCGAGTTCTGGATAAGGACTCCAATGTTGACCACGAAATACACGAAACGCACGAAAAAGCAGAGGGGATGTGGCTGATTCAGGGAAATGAACCTCCAGAATGACCGCCAGCCACAGCCGAACACACATCGGCATTCTGAGAGGTCCTTCTGTTTTCGTGGATTTCGTGCCTTTCGTGGTTCCACTCTGGTGGGATTGGTCCTGGTCCTGAAACCGAACTCAGGTTACCAAGAGAAGATGGCCGATTCGAGTTCCTGGGGCACATGCGCCGACAGAACTTCGCAACCGTCCTTGGTCACGAGGACATCATCCTCGATCCGAACGCCTCCCCAGCCAGGCAGGTAGATCCCTGGCTCGACAGTGACGATCATGCCCGGCTTGAGCAGAGTCTCATTGCCAGGGGCGAAACGCGGCTGTTCGTGGATGTTCAGACCGATGCCGTGACCCAGCCCGTGGCCAAAGCGTTTGCCGAATCCTTGATCAGCGATGTACCCCCGCGCGGCAAGGTCGACATCACCGCACTTGGCTCCCGGGCGAATCAGAGCAATGGCCCGCTTCTGGGCTTCAAGGACCGTGTTGTAGACCTTGGCGAACTTCGCTGAGGGTTTGCCGAACACGAGCGTTCGGGTCAGGTCGGATTTGTAACGCGATGGCGGTTGGGCTCCCCAGTCGACAAGCAACATCTCCGAGTCCCCGACCTTGCGATCCCCGGGACGATAGTGCGGGAGCGCCGCCCGGTCCCCCGAGCCGATGATCGGAGCAAAGGCCACGCTTTCCGCCCCGATCTTCCGCATGGCATGCTCGAGTTCATAGGCCACATCACGCTCGGTCTGATCGGGCCGCAGAGTGGCCCTCAAAAAGTCCAACCCCCGACCGGCAATGTTCACCGCCAGTCGAGTTTCGGCAATCTCTTCGGCGTCCTTGACCGACCGCAAATCGTTCTCGATCCGCATCGAGACCGAGACTAACTCGGTATTCGCCAGCGACGACACCAATGCCTCGCGCGTTTCCAGCGTCACGACATGCCCCTCGACCCCCAGACGTTTGGTCTTCATTGAGTTCACGAGATCGCCAGAGACCTGTACGATCTTCTGATCGGTGCGGCGGATGAACATCTCCAGCCCTGGACACTCCTCGGCGATTTGGGTCTCGTACCGGCTGTCACTGACCAGCACGCACTTCCCCGCCGAGATCAACAGCCAACTGCTGTCACCGGTGAATCCAGTGAGCCACGAGACATTGGTCTCGTTGGTCACCAGAAAGGCGTCAACGCTGGTGTCCTTCAGAAGCTTCCAGAACCGATCACGCCGAGCAGAAAAACGAGAGGACATCATGGGCTTTCGAAGAGAGTCGCGGAAACGGCCAGAGGAATTCGGACGGTAGCAGATGAGTGAGAAACTTTCAGTAGATCTCTGCACGTTTCTCGCGACTTAAGCATCGGCTGGAGATCCTCACTCCACACAGCCCAGACCACGGACAGTTTCAACGTGCTGCTCGGCCGTGCCGACCCTGCACGTCTGCCCCTCGGTCGTCAACGCCACGTTCGCCCTGCGGCACCCGGCATCGTAGGTCAATGCCTGTCCTACCACGACTTGCCTCCCCACTCGCTGTTGTGGGCAGCCTTGCCTAGCGTATCATCCCCACAGACGATTCCGTCTGCACACCCATTCCCATCGTCATGACGATTCCTGGAGAAGACTGTGATGAGAGCTTATCTGTGTTGTGCCTTGTTGTGCCTGTCGTTGTCAGTTCAAGCTGAAGACGCGAAGGCACCTCCCAGCTTGTTGAAGCCCATCAATGTGGCAGAGTCATGGCGATTCGAGCAACACGAAAGTGGCAAGGGCCGCATGACCATCGAAGGTGACGCCGTAACATTTACGTCTACGGAAATCGATGGCACGGACTGGCACGTGCAGGTGTACCAGACTGGCCTCGATCTGAAGGATGGCGACGACTACACCCTCACATTTGAAGCCAAGTCCCCCGAACGACGGGCGGTCATCGTCGTCGCGGGAATCGACCAGGAAGACTATCACGAGATCGGACTTCACGAAGAGATCTCAGCCGTCAACACGGAATACAAGAAATACGAATACACCTTTCGGGCCGACGCCACAGCTGCTGGAAAGAATCGAATTGGATTCGTACTGGGCACCGAAAAGGGATCGATCACTCTCAAGAGTGCGACGCTCGTGAAGAAGCCAAAGTCGTGACCGGAATGCGGGGCCTGGCACCGCATAACCCGCTCACAAACGTGACATGCCCAGACATGTTCCGCCACGAGCGTGTGCGTGTGGGTTTTGTCGACGCCACCAATGAGGGACTGCATTGGTCGTGACTCCCAGCGAGGCATTCGATCCATCCAGACGATGATCTGAATGCCCGTTGGCCATTCCCGTTCGGAGCTCCCTGTGAGCCTTCGAACAGCTCCTGGGGTTGCCACGTCGCCCTTGTGAACTGGGGGAATGCGTCGACCAGGGACGCTCGCACTGTGACGGTCGACTTTCTAACCTCTGACCTGACGGGACATCACTTCTGGAGAGCAACATGACAGCGCGTGTTCGTGGGGAGGTTCTCAAGCTGATCTTGGTCGGTGTCCTGGGAGTCTGTGGGAGCGCCCGGATGGCCTGCGCACAGGCACGGACGCATGACATCACTCTCTTGGACTACTTCAGTCAGGCGTCCATCACCGACTGTGCCCTCTCCCCCGATGGTAGCCAGATCGCTTACACTGAATCGCGCTGGCAGGGACCGAAGCAGCCCGCCAGCAGCGACCTCTGGGTCGTGAACTCCCTGACGAAGGCGATTCAGCGGCTGACGTTTGACCCGACTTCTGATGCCCATCCGTGCTGGTCGCCGGACGGGCAAATGCTGTACTTCTTGAGCAGTCCCAAGCGAGAGGTTGAAAAGACTCCGCCCTACGACGGAAAAACTCAGGTCTGGCGGCTGCAACTCGCCAGTGGTCGCCTCGAACCGGTCACGCGGGTCGAGGGTGGTGTCGACGCCTTTCGGCTCTCTGCGAACGGACAGTCGCTCTATTACACTGCCTCGAAAGAGCACTCAATTGAGGACTGGAATGCGCTCCGCACGGAGTTCTCCGACCTCCAGTTCGGGCACGGTGTCCACAAAGTTTCCACCCTCTCTCAGCTCGACCTCACCAGTTGGCGGACGACCCTATTGCGGGACGAGAAACGGCACATGGATTCGGTCGATGGGTCTCCGGATGAGGCGCGGTTCGCGATGATGTCGGTGCCCCATGAGCTGGGCATCGCCATGGAGGGGCGGTCGC
>JANOKO010000153.1:0-6697 GCA_031419335.1 Planctomycetota bacterium | reverse complement strand
CCCCGGTCCCATGCTTCTGGAATTGGCCTCCCATCAGAGCCACGATCCGATCATCGTTGCGGAAGCAATAGCTCGCACAGTGAACCGGGATGAACCCCTTGCCACTCTCGACATACGCGAGTAGGGCGTCCGCCTGCGGCTTCTCGATGGCGTCAATGTTCGCAAACAGCAGCAGTCCATCGAACGGGGCCAGCGCCTCGGCATTGAGGACCGACACATCATCGGTGTACTTGATCTCGATGCCGCGCTCTTTGAGGGCAGGCACCAATTGAGCAGCCCGATCGCCGGGACGGTGATGACCCGCATCGCCCAGAAACAGCACCTTGATCGGATCAGCTGCAAACCCCGGGGCCGCCAGGAGCAACCACGCACACAGACTGCACACCCACTGCCAAACTCGCATGAAAGAACCTTTGAGAACATGATGGCGGTGCCTCAGGAGTCTCAGTGGCACACCGCCGGAGTAGGATATCCGATTTGGATGTGCTTTGTGAACTCCCCATCTGCGGAAGTCATGGCAACACACGGATTCGTTGTGGCTGGTTTTCAGAGTTCAGTCATCCGTTTTCATTCAGACCAGAGTTGCCTCACTTCAGAAGGTGCATTGCAATATGCCGAAGCGCTCCTCTGGGATCAGAGACGGTATGCACCAAACCCGATACGATCTGGTGATGAATGTCTCGACAACTGCCTCGGAACAGGACGCCAAGCTCATGGCTCGGCTGCAACTGTGCATCGCGGGTTTTGGTCTGTGCTTGGTCTGTTCCACATGGCCGCTTTGGTGGCCGAGCGGGGATTATCCGCTGATTCCGTGGTTTTGGGCAGTGTTGCAGGTGCCTGCGAGTGTGGATCGAGTGCTGGCACTGGGGATCGTGCTGGGCGGGATGGCAGTGGCACTGATCTCGGCTAGTGATTGGCTGAGGTGTCGCCGGGGAAGAACCTCAGCCAAGTTGTCGAACCCGTGGCTCCCCGTCGCCAGTACCGCCTGGAGCGTCTGCCTGGCGGGGAGTGTGATGCTCGATCAGCAGCGGTTCCAGGTCTGGGCGTGGGAGTTTTTCTGGCTGACTCTGTTTCTGAATGTGGCGTCGCCGAGAATCGCATTGTGGTGCTGCCGCGCGCTGGTGGTCGGCATCTACTTCTACTCAGGGATCTCCAAACTCGATCTCGGATTTGTCGAGACACAGGGGCTATGGCTATCGCAGGGATTGCAACAGGCTGTCGGTTGGGAGGCGGCGGCATGGGGGCCAGTTTCAGACCTGGGACTGCTGGGATTCCCCTTGGGCGAGTTGCTGGTGGCGGGACTGCTTGTATTTCCTGGGACGAGTCGGTGGGGTGTCGTGGGTTCCTGGCTGATGCACCTGACGCTCCTGCTGGCACTGGGGCCGCTGGGGTGGGACCAGAAGCCAGGTGTGCTGCTCTGGAACGGTTTCTTTCTGCTCAGTGTGCCGATGTTGTTCATTGGAAACGAACCGCAGGGACCGAGTCTTCGAGAAGTCTGGCGGAATGTAACGGCCTCGTGTTCTTCGCATCGAGGTCAGTCTCTCCTCAGTCGAGGTGACCGCTTCTGCGTGATTGCGGTTTTGGCCTTAAGTCTCTGGCCAGCCTTGGAAGGGATCGGTTTCTGTGATCACTGGCCTGCCTGGGCCGTCTACTCGTCGCGTCCCGAGATCGTGTCGATCGCGGTCTCGGAGGATGAGGTCACACGCTTGCCGGAGAGCCTGCAAACGCACATCGGCCCGCCTGAACCGCTGTCGGACTGGCGTCCAGTCTCCATCGATCAATGGTCCTTCGCACAGCGGAACTGCCCGGTCTACCCGCAAGGACGTTACCGGTTGGCGGTAGCCCGGCATTTGGAAGCGACAGGCGGCGTCACACTGCGCGTCATTGAGCGAAAGACACAGGACCGAACATCCCGGAGTCGACCAACTCGGCAAATCATGAATCTGATCACGGACTGCCAAGACAGGTTCTGGTTCAATACACAGTCCCGGCGTTTGTGGCCCCAGCCACTGGTCTCGTTCGGCGACCGCATGATCGCTGTAACTGCACAATTCTTTGTTGCGTGCTATGCGTTGGCGCTGCTGCTCAGCGCACGCCAGAGAAGCGGGACACGACCCTCGTTGGCCATTGCCAGTTTCTGGACTGCGGGGTGGTTGGGACTTGTCGCACATGTGGTCTGTGCGTTTCATTTCAGGCACCATTGGAGCCACGTCGCGGCCCTCCAGCACACGGCTCAACGGACCGCCGAAGTGACCGGCTGGTACTGGTCGGGAGGGCTGTACATCAACGCTTTGTTTCTCGTGTTCTGGGCGGTCGATGTGGGTCGTGTGTGGCGCGAGGCCCTTGGGAAAACCCCGGTCGCCGCACTGTGGTGGAGACGCACGGTCCAGGGTCTATTCCTATTCATGATATTCAACGCCACGGTCGTCTTTGGACCGTGGCACTGGACGGCGGCCAGTCTGCTCCTGGCACTCTTGTGGGGGATCACTCGGCGAATCTCTGCCCACCCGAGGTCTCTCCCGGAATGTCCCGCAGAGACTAGCAGCGTTACTCCTGTTCATCCACCAGAGGACGATCGACCCGAATAAAAATCCAGCAGACCGCAGCTGCCACATACACCAGGGAATAGGTCGAAAAGACCGTCTGGAATCCGGCCAGCGCTGCGGATGCTTTTTCAGTGGCCGCCAAATCCGCAACGTTCACGTGCAGCTCGCCAGCCCGCGCGGCCACGCTCCACTCGACGATTGATCCCGTTAGCCAACTGGCCAGTGCCGCCCCTCCCGAACCGATCATGTTCATGCAGGCTGCCGTCACTGCGGCATGCCTTCTCCCGATGTCCTGGCACGTGGCCCACGCGGATCCGAGAGTGAGATCCACACCCATCGCTGCCAGAGACACAAACCCGCAAAACGCGAACGCCCCGGTCGCACGCTCGGCACACCACCACGCTGCAGAACACAGCAGCATGGCCGAAACGCCGATGATCTGACGCGCGCGATGGCGGTGACTGACCCTCTGTGCCAGCCGACTGACAAGCACCCCGCCCAGAATGCAGCCAATCGCACCGACCCAGAGTGGGGCTCCTTTATAGATCGATCCGATGAGATCATCGTCGGCAATGGCAAAGCGATTCTTCATATACTCGGGCAGGTAGGTCAAGTTAAAGATCCAGCCGTAGTTGATCATGGAGTACATGAGACACAGCACCCACACGCTGGGGTGGGTGAGCAGCGATTTCCAGGGGACGCCTCCGGAATGCGCCCCGGTTTTGACCGACGGTCCGATCAACGCCAGCTCTGCCGCATTCACCGCCGGGTGTTCCTCCGGACGGTTTCGAAACCAGGAGCCAAACAGCACACACCAGGCGACTCCCGTCAGGCCAAACAACAGAAACGCGACACGCCAGTGGACCAGTGCGGGTGTCGATCCGGTTCCCGCGACCAAGATTCCCCACACGAGTGGAGTCACTCCTCCGGCCAAACGAGCTGACATCCAAACGCACCCTTGGGCGGCTTCCCAATGTTGGGGAGGAAACCAGTTGTGAATCGCCCGTGTGATGTTGGGATAAGCACCCGCTTCACCCGCTCCAAACAGAAATCTCACCACAATCAGCGCTGACAACCCGCCGATGACCTGTCCACCGATGGTGCTTCCAATGAGTCCCGTAATGGCCGTCCACAGCGACCACCATGCCACAATCCGTAATAGCGTCCCGCGCGGACCCCACCGATCCCCCAGCCAGCCCGCGGGGACTTCAAACAGCGCGTACGCGATGATAAACGCGGTGTGGGCCCACTTAAGTTGAGTGCCGTCATCCAGCCCGAGATCCTTGGCCATCGACGAAGCGGCTGCCCCGAAGCAGGCTCGGTCGAGGTAGGTAATCATGGACAGACCACACGCCAAGGCTAACACGCTGTAGCGTACTCGTGTCGGATCAGTCCCAGCGAGTGTCGTCGTGGAGTCTGTGGGGGAAGTGTGGTCGGATGTGGTCGTCAACAGCAGTCACTCCCCGATCATTTGAGATGGCACGTCACCAGATGTAACGTGGAGTGCCCCGCAGCCACAAGGGTCAAGCGAATTCGCTATGGGATCATGTCGACTGTCTCGCATCCGCTTCCATTTCTGATCAGACTGCCACCACACTACAATCGTGTCCACACGTGTCGATTCGTTCCAGGAGTCCCCCATGCATTCCTTTCTCCAGCAGGCTCTCATTATGTCATTATTGGCCACCTGCGCCTCGGCGGCACCTCCGATCACGAAGACGGTCGACCATGTCGACGAGTATCACGGCACCAAGGTGCCCGACCCGTATCGGTGGTTGGAGGACGATGTCCGCACCTCAAAAGAGGTCGCCGACTGGGTGACTGAGCAAAACAAAGTCACGTTCGGGTTCCTTGAATCGATCCCACAGCGAGCTGCGATCCAGAAGCGGCTGACCGAGTTGTGGAATTTCGAGCGGGTGTCGCCTCCGTCGCAGTCGGGCGGGCGGTATTTCTACTCGAAGAATGATGGATTGCAGAACCAATCTGTGCTCTATGTGATGGACTCGCTGACGGCGGTGCCGCGCGTGCTGATCGATCCCAATACATGGTCGAAAGACGGGACGGTCGCCCTTGGCACGGTGAAGATCAGCCCCGAAGGGCGTTATGTCGCGTTTGGTCGACAAGAAGCGGGGTCGGACTGGAGCAAGTTCCGCGTCCTTGAAGTTGCGACTGGCAATGAGCTGGCAGAAGAGCTCCAGTGGATCAAGTTCAGCAGCCCGGAATGGACTCCCGATGGCAAGGGGTTCTTTTACTCTCGCTTCCCAGCTCCAGAAGAGGGGCAGGCGTTTCAGAACCTGAACCTGAATCAGCAGGTCTACTACCACCGCCTGGGCACGACTCAAGCCGATGATGTCCTCGTCTACCACCGCCCCGACCATCCCGACTGGGGAATCCATAGCACGGTGTCGGAGGATGGGCGGTATCTGATCCTGACCATGATGGTCGGGACCGATGATCGCTACCGCATCTACTACAAGGATCTGGCCGAGCCGCTGGGAATCCCGCTGGCGCTGGTCGATCACTTCGATCACGAGTACTCGTTCCTCGGCAATGACGGTCCAGTGTTCTACTTCCGCACCTCGTTCAATGCGCCTAAGAAGCGGATTATCGCGATCGATATCCGGAAACCGAAGCCGGAGAACTTCCGCGAAATCCTCGCTGAGCAGACCGAAGTGATGGAGAACGTTTCGCTGATCGCGAATCAGTTTCTCGTCGAGACGCTCAAGGACGCCAAGACGGAAGTGAACCTGTACGGACTCGACGGCCGCAAGATTCGGCACCTCGATCTGCCTGGCATCGGCACTGCCAGCGGGTTCTCCGGTAAGCGGACCGATACCGAAACGTTCTACGCCTTCTCCAGCTTCAACACCCCGGCGAGCATCTTTCGATACGACCTGCTAACGGGGGAGAGCAAGCTCTGGAAGGCCCCCACCACGCTGGTGAAGCCCGACGACTACCAGGTCGAGCAGGTCTTCTACACGAGCAAGGACGGGACCAAGGTGCCAATGTTCCTGGCCTATAAGAAGGGCCTGAAACGCGATGGCACCAACCCGACGCTGCTGTACGGGTACGGCGGGTTCAACATCTCACTGACGCCGACGTTCTCGGTGTCGCGGCTGCAATGGATGGAGATGGGCGGCATCTTCGCGCTGGCCAACTTGCGCGGCGGCGGCGAATACGGTGAAGACTGGCACAAGGCCGGGACCAAGCTCAACAAGCAGAACGTGTTCAACGACTTCATCGCCGCTGCCGAGTACCTGATCGCGGAGAAGTACACGCGGAGTGACAAGCTGGCGATCCAGGGCGGGAGTAACGGCGGCCTCTTGGTCGGGGCGTGCCTCACTCAGCGGCCCGATCTGTTTGGGGCGTGCCTCCCAGCAGTCGGGGTGATGGACATGCTGCGGTTCCAGAAGTTCACCGCCGGTCGCTACTGGGTCGACGACTTCGGCTCGTCCGACAACGCGGACGAGTTCCCGGCCCTGCTCAAGTACAGCCCGTACCACAACTGCAAACCCGGCGTGAAGTATCCACCGACCATGATCACCACCGCCGACACCGACGACCGCGTCGTCCCCGGCCACAGCTTCAAATTCGCCGCCGCCCTGCAAGCCGCTCAAGCCGGAGACAAGCCGATCCTGATCCGCATCGAAACCCGCGCGGGCCACGGAGCTGGAAAGCCGACGGCGAAGATCATCGAAGAGACCGCCGACCAATGGGCGTTCCTGGTTAAGACGCTCGACTTCGAGCCGGTGTTGCCCGCGAAGTAGGATGGGCAATCCTGCCCGTCCCCTCCGTAGGCCGGGCTTTCCAGCCCGACCCACCCACCGAATCGCAGGATACTTCATCGACAAGCTCATCGCGTTGCAGAGACGGCCAGGAAAGGCCGTCTGACCATCGGCTGACATTGCTCCCCGCCCCGTCTGGGTTGCACTTGCTGGAAGTCCATCGCCTCTCCGACGCTCCCGACCATGATGACCTCGATCGAACTCACCGGCTTCCGCGGGTTCCGCCAGCTCAAGCTGTATTTCATGAGGGGAGTCAGGAGTGCCAGATCATGTGAGGCGTGGGGGTGGGGTGCAGCCGGGGGGGGGGGGTGAGTGAGAGGCGGGAGGCCGAGGCCCCCCGTTGAGGGCAAAAAAAATTTAATGTGT
>JANOKO010000152.1:0-3340 GCA_031419335.1 Planctomycetota bacterium | reverse complement strand
CAAAGCGGCTGAAATTCCCCGTTCCTACTTCGGGATCACGCGAGTGGTACTACACGATTGTGGAGAGGCCCCGAAGCCGGAACTCGGACATCTGCAATCGCTGCTGGCTAGTGGGGCAGTCACGACGTTACCGGAATTGATCGAGCGTTACGACAAGACGATGCGCGAGGGACTGCAGCGCTGGATCGAGAATCAGGCCACGGATGACGACATGGTCTGGATGAACACTTTGCTGCGGTATGGCTTACTTAGCAACACTCCGTCCGCCTCTCCGGCGTTGACACTTCTCACGGAGAAGTTCCGAAGTTGCGAGTCGACACTGGCCCCTCCCCGAGTGATACCTGGCGTGGCCGATGTCGACGCGGGATTCGATCAGGTGGTCTTCGTGCGTGGCGATTGTCGTATTCCGGGTCCGCCGGTGCCGCGCCAGTATCTGGTTTCATTGGAGGCCTGGAACCCGCCAGAACTGTCGGCGTTGCCCCCCGGCAGTGGTCGGCAGGGATTGGCGGAGCAGATTGCCCACCCGAGGAATCCGCTCACAGCGCGTGTCATGGTGAACCGCGTTTGGCACCATCTCTTTGGAACCGGGCTGGTGAAATCCGTGGATGACTTCGGACATGTCGGGGATCTGCCAACACATCCAGAGTTGCTCGATCAACTGGCCAGCGAGTTTATGGCCGACCATTGGTCGGTCAAGCGCTTGATTCGTCGCATCGTTCTGTCACGCACGTTTCAGTTGTCGAGTCAGCCCATCGGGCCAGCGCAAAACGATCTCGACCCCCTGAACCGCTTGCTCAGCCACTACCCGGCCCGTCGACTCGAAGCAGAGGCCATCCGGGATGCTCTGCTGGCCAGTTCGGGGCGTCTCGATCCCCGGCTGTTCGGCCCCAGCATTCAGCCGTTTCGCGAAAAAGAATATGCGGACCGCCGATTATTCCCCGGTCCGCTCGATGGAGATGGTCGACGCAGTGTGTACATCAAGAACAACCTCATGGAGGGACCGAAATTCCTGGAAGTGTTCAATTTCCCCGGCGGCAAAGTCGCCCAGGGTCGCCGCGATGTCACCAACGTCCCTGCACAAGCGTTGGCGCTGCTGAATGATCCGTTCGTCCTGCAACAAGCCGACGTTTGGGCTTCGCGCTTGGTCGCTCGTACCGGTGATACCATCTCTCGTCGCGTCGACTTCATTCTGGAATCGGCACTGAACCGCTCTGCTTCCCCCGATGAACTCGTCGCCTTCGAGCAGGCCACAATCCGACTTGCTGAGCTGCACCAAGTGCCCGTGAGTGACATCCTGGGCAGCCACCCTGTGTGGAGAGACATCGCACATGCGGTGTTCAACCTGCAGGAGTTCATCTACGTGCCGTGACTTCCGCAACCACCTCTTGATTCACGGAACTCCCTCATGTCAGTCACGCCCTGCTCCGGTCGCCAGCTGTCGCCGCTCTCGCGGCGCGAGGCACTCCTGGCTTCAGCCAACGGGTTCGGCGCAATCGCCCTCGCAGGCATGTTCGCCGAGCAGGGACTCCGTGCGGACGAGCCAGCGATCCGTCCTGCGCCGAGGACACATGTCCCCAGGCGGGCCAAGAACGTCATCTTCTGTTTCATGGATGGGGGCGTTTCGCACGTCGACTCGTTTGACCCCAAGCCCAAGCTCGACGAACTCGACGGCAAACCATTTACCGAATCCAAGAACCCGACCGCCAACGGGAATCGCCTGTGGCTGAAGAGTCCCTGGACATTCCAGCCGCACGGCGAAAGCGGCCTGCCGGTCAGCAGCCTCTTCCCACACATCGCGTCCTGCGCGGACGAGATCGCCGTCATCCGGTCGATGACGGCAGACCTGCCAATCCACTCGACAGGAGTCCTGTTTCTGCATACCGGATCAAACCAGGCGGGACGGCCCAGTATCGGTTCGTGGGTCAACTACGGGCTGGGTGCCGAGAGCCATAATCTGCCGGGTTTTGTGGTACTCAGCTTCGGTGTTGTTCCGTGCGGTGGCATGGAGAACTACTCTGCGGGGTTCCTCCCGGCCAGCCATCAGGCGACCCTCTTCGCAGCCGATGGGAAGCCGATTGATAACATTATCCCTGCCGATGCCAACAACCGCATTCAGCAACTGAAGCTCTCACTGCTTAAGGACCGTGACGCTGCATTTGCCTCGCGGTCCGGTGCCGAAGATGCCATTGAGTCGGCGATCCAGAACTACGAGACCGCTTACCGGATGCAGTCGCTTGTTCCGGACCTGTTGGACCTTTCGCGAGAGACTCTGGCGACGCAGAGCATGTACGGAATCGATTCGGGAGTTCCATCTCAGAAGCTGTACGGAATTCAATGCCTGCGGGCGCGCCGACTCGTGGAATCGGGAGTGCGTTTTGTCGAGATCACCTGCCCACCGGGGGCCTCGAACGGGACATGGGATCAACATGGGGCACTCAAGGCCGGGCATGAGAAGAATGCCTTGGATACCGACCAGGCCATTGCGGGCTTGATTCGCGACTTGAAGCAGCGCGGACTGTTGGATGAGACACTCATTGTCTGGGCGGGCGAGTTCGGACGGACGCCTCACTCGGCGGGTCGTGATGGGCGCGACCATCACCCGGAAGGATTTTCGGTGTTCCTGGCCGGGGGGGGCGTGAAAGGCGGTGTGGTGTATGGGGCGACCGATGAACTGGGGATTCATGCCGTCGAGAATGTTTGCACGATGCACGACTTCCACGCGACGATTCTGCATCTTCTGGGGCTGGATCATGAGCGACTGACGTTCCGCTATGCAGGTCGCGATTTCCGGCTAACCGATGTGCATGGACAGGTGATCCAAGCCGTCTTGGCTTAAGGAGAGAGAGCGTCGCGTGAAGTGATTTGAGCGTAAGATCTGATTTGCTCGATGGCCCATTGTGCGGCTTCGCTCACGATCGGGTCGGCGCTGTCAGCGTGATGTTGGAGTCTTGGCAGGAGCGACAACTCCTGTGAGTGAGCTGCGGCGATGCATGCGTTCCGCATGATCCCCTGCCAGCCGGGTCGCGACAGGGGAGTGGCACCGAGTTCCCGGTCAAACTCCTCTGGAGTCATCGTGAGCCATTGAGCGATCGACCGCCCCACCAGTTCCGGGTCAGGCTCAAACTCCGCCACACGAGTGGCGGGGGCCTTGTGGTTCCACGGACAGATCGTCTGGCATTCGTCACAGCCAAACAACCAGTCACCCATTCCGGGGCGCAGCGCTTCCGGGATGGGGGCGTTGCGCAGTTCGATCGTGAGATACGAAATGCACTTCGTCGCATCGAGGACATACGGTTCGGGAAAGGCCCCGGTGGGACAGACATCCAGGCATCGCGTACAT
>JANOKO010000151.1:0-1824 GCA_031419335.1 Planctomycetota bacterium | reverse complement strand
GGCCATCGCCACTGAACTCGGATGCCGCCAAGCGTTCGTGGTCAGTCCCACATTCACACTGATTCACGAATACGACGGGGACTTGCCGGTCTACCATGTGGATGCTTATCGGATCAAGGACTCGGACGAGTTCCTTGATCTGGGGGGCGGGGAACTGTTGTCTGGCCAGGGGGTCTGCCTGATCGAGTGGGCTGACCGGATCGGAGAACTGTTGCCACGAGATCATCTGCGGATAGAGATTGAAGTGACCGGCGTGTTATCGCGGGTCTTTCTCTGCCAAGCGAGCGGAACATTGTCCGGCAAGTTGATCGACCAACTCCGTCATGGCATGGATTGAAGAGAACATGCTGCGGTGGGCATCGCCGTATGTTCCGCTGCGGGCCAGTTCACTAAAACTCTCCAACCAATTCGCTACCCGCTCGTGTCCCCAGCGAACGCCAGACCCCCAGGTCGATATTCTCGCTGATCGAACGGACCGAACCATCCAGCAAGCCAGCATTCACGATTCCCGTGTGATGACTGCGTGAGGTGACGATGGCATAGGTGGGCTGTCCGGCATTGCCGTTCTTCCCCTCCTGCCAGGAGTTGTAGTCGGTGTTGAGGCTGGTTCCCGCGTTGGCAATCATCACTTGACTATTGGGAGTCAGCGTCACCGTAAACCCGCTATGGTGAACGCGCCCATCGGGCCACTCGGTATGGCCGGTGTCCTTGAACTCGGCTCCCGTCAGCGTGGCGGTCTTTGCTTCAGAAACGTTCGCGGGGATCGTTGTGCTGCCGGGCCCCCCGTTGCGACGGTAGGGCTGCCACGCCTTGACCTCTGAGGTCAACAACGTTTGACTGGTGCCATCCATGAATTGCCCCATCCCCAGGCGACTATTCGGGAAAATCACTCCATCTCCGCCCGAGACGGGCGTTGTCGGGCGAAACACGAACCAAGTGCCGTAGTTGAATCCATACGTGGTCGGGTACAGCTTGGACCGTCCCACACCGGGATCGCGAATCAGGTCGACATTCGGATCGCTCGGGCAGCCGTAACTCGGCACTCGCAAACCGCTGATCGCTGTCTGAAAATCCCATGCGGTTGTCAAATCCACCGAGTGGTACAGACTCGCTTGCTCCAAGTACGGCAGCAATCGTCCATGCACACCCCAGGAACCGTTGTTTCCCGTCAGCGTGACAGTGAGATCGATACAAGCCCCCGGCGGCACGTAACGAAATGCATCCACATAGTTGTGAATGGCCAGTCCCAACTGCTTGAGGTTGTTTTTGCACTGCGTCCGCCGGGCTGCTTCGCGGGCCTGTTGCACTGCCGGGAGCAGCAAGGCGACCAATACCGCAATGATGGCAATCACCACCAGCAATTCAATCAGCGTGAAGCCTCGTTGGCGTGTCCTGAAGGGTTTCATGGATCGTCTCCTTCTGCGAATGACTCAATCGTTGAGAGACGCCATGCCTTCGCCCAGGAAAATCCCCAAACGAGATTGCTAGTGGTCCGTCAAGGCTTGATTTAGGGGTCCGCCCTCCCGCGCGGGCCTGGCTCAACCCCAAGATCAAGAGTTGACGGGACACTAGATTCTATTCGTGTGAATTCTCAGGAAGCAACTCCGATGCCTGACAAATAGAGAGCAATGTGGGCAGCCACATGGTTACGCCACTCCTCAGCGCTGTGTCTGTGCCTAATTCGCGGTGATGGTTCCTACGACGGTGGTCAGATACTCACCCCCGGGGGCCAAGACAGAGTCGTCTGCCAGGAATAGCACTGTCAGACAAATCGCAGCAGATCCCGGTCTTGTCGAGTGGACTTGCACTGTCGCAGCTTCCAGA
>JANOKO010000150.1:0-1072 GCA_031419335.1 Planctomycetota bacterium | reverse complement strand
AGACTGGGGCGCGTCGATCGCCGGACACGGAGGGGTTCTCGATCGTGTCGACTCGTTGTGCTTTTCGGCCCCAGTGTTCTTTCACTTGGTCCGGTATTACTTCACCCTGGATGCTGCTCCGTGATACCTGAGTGGCAGACCACGGCAGCCTTCGAATCGGCGTCCACGGTGTCGATCGCATCCGAGTGTTGTTGTGACACTTCTGCACACGATGTCTCAGGACGGGCCGTGTTGTGGGCTGCGAGTCGACTGGCCGCACATCGCCCCTCGATTGGCGGGGGCCAGCCGTGATGTCATACTCAAACTCGGTTGGAGTACACTGTCTCTAGCCACCGAGGTTCGATGAGTTTCGCCATGTTTCCACAGACACGATTGCGTCGCCTCCGTGCGCATCCTCGACTTCGCGATCTCGTGCGCGAGACTGAATTGGCTCCCAACGACTTCATCCTGCCGCTGTTTGTCCGGCACGGAAAACAAACTCGTATTCCGATCCGCTCGATGCCGGGGCAAGCCCAGCTGACTGTGGATCTGCTGCCGGCTGAAGCTCGCGAGATCGCCAGTTTAGGAATACCGGCGGTGATTGTGTTTGGTATTCCTGAGACGAAAGACGCGATTGGCAGCGCAGCGTGGGACGATGCGGGTGTCGTGCAGCAAGCGATTCGATGCCTCAAAGACGCTGTTCCGGACCTGCTGGTCATCACCGATCTTTGCTTCTGTGAGTTCACCGACCACGGGCACTGCGGGGTGCTGCACGAGTGCGGCGGGCACACCGATGTCGACAACGACGCCACGCTGGCGAACCTCGTGAAGCAGGCCGTCAGCCATGTCAGAGCCGGTGCTGATTTGATCGCACCCAGCGGGATGATGGACGGGATGATTCAGGCTCTCCGCAGTGGACTCGATGCCGCCGAGGCCACGCACATCCCCATTATGAGCTATGCCGCCAAGTACGCCAGCGGGTTTTACGGTCCCTTCCGCGATGCCGCTGAAAGCACGCCGAAGTTCGGTGACCGTCGGACCTATCAGATGGACCCGGCTAATGGAGCCGAAGCCCTCCGCGAGGTGGCCCTCG
>JANOKO010000149.1:0-1630 GCA_031419335.1 Planctomycetota bacterium | reverse complement strand
ACGGCGACGCTCCCGTCGCCGAAGACGCTGCCGCCGCCCAGATCGCAGTCAAGCTCGCCGGGTCCGCTGGGGCGGAGTCGGTGAAGACCGCCGTCTTCGCCCATCACCCGCCAGAGGCGGTCCGGTTCTTCCTGCTCTCGACCCACTACCGCAGCCCGATCGACTTTTCGATGGAGAATATTTCAGCGACGGAGAAGAGCCTGGAGGGGTTCTACCGACTGTTTGAGTTGGTCGACCGACTCACCGGGTTGAACTTCTATGGCTTAGAGGCACCGACCACGAAGGCCACAGCAACAAGCCTCGCCGGTCTCCCACCCGAGTTCGCTGCCGCCCTCGCCGAGCAGCGAACGAAGTTCCTCGAAGCGATGGATGATGACTTCAACTCGGGTGTCGCCACAGCTTGCCTGTTCGAACTGCGTCGCATTCTGAATGGGTTCATCAATGAGAAGAAGCTGGAGATCGGCGGGACCGACGCCGACAAGGCTGCACTGCGGACTGGCCTGACGCTGCTCAAAGAACTGACCAACCTCCTGGGCGTCCTGCGAACCGCCCTCGTCAAGAAGGGCGAAGCTGACGATGGCCTAGCCAACGGCCTGATGGCTCTGATCCTCGACATCCGTGCCGACGCCAGGACGAACAAGAACTGGCCGGTGGCGGATAAGATCCGGAACGCACTGAAGACGCTGAACGTTGTCGTCGAGGACTCACCGACCGGGGCGCGATGGACACGCGGGTGAACGACCCGGAAGAGTCTCTGGGTAACGCCACGAAAACTCGTCGGGGGGAATGCTGGCCCGCTCCATGATACGGGCGCTGCTCCACCGAGTGAATCCCCTATCCACAGCACTCTCGGGCAATCCGGTCTGCGAACGCTTCGAAGGCCCCTACAACTCCGCCGCCCATTCCTGCAGCGTCTTCACCTGCGGGGCGGGGTTGGTGTCGAGGAACTCGATGGCCAGGACCATCGCCAGACAGCCGGGGAGGGTGGTCACGCAGGGGACTCCGCTGGTGACAGCGACGGCGCGGATCTTGCCCTCGTCGGTTCTCGCCCCCTTGCCGCTGGGGGTATTGAAAATGAGTTGCACGTCGCCGTTGGCCATGTAGTCCAGAAGGTTCGGGCGGCCTTCTTGCAGCTTGCGGACGGTCTCGACTTGGAGACCGGCGGCTTGCAGGACTTTGGCGGTGCCAGCGGTGGCGAGGATCCTGAAGCCGAGGTCGATCAGGCGACCGGCGGAGGCGACGATCAGTTGCTTGTGGCCGTGGGCCATGCTGATGAAGACGTTGCCGCTGCTGGGGATGTTGGTGCCGGCGGCGATCTGGCTCTTGGCGAAGGCGGCGGGGAAATCGGTGGCGATGCCCATGACTTCGCCGGTCGATTTCATCTCGGGACCGAGGATGATGTCGACGCCCTGGAAGCGGTTGAAGGGGAACACGCTCTCCTTGACGGAGGTGTAGTGCGGCCAAACCTCTTTGGTAATCCCCTGCTCCTTGAGGGAGACGCCTGCCATGACCTTGGCTGCCATGCGGGCGAGTGGCAGGCCGGTGGCCTTGGACACAAACGGCGAGGTCCGCGACGCACGCGGGTTCACTTCCAGGACATAAACCGTGTAGGGTTGAGAGTTGAGAGTTG
>JANOKO010000148.1:0-2329 GCA_031419335.1 Planctomycetota bacterium | reverse complement strand
CTGAGAGTTACTGCAACTGTTGTCGAACACGAATGGTGTTGACGGGGACAACGAGGTGACGGTGATTATCGATCGGAACCGTATAATAAAACGGTTCTTCGAAAACCTGAAACCCCTGTTCTTCGATGTCTTGGCGGTCGGTCGTTGACAAACGGGGCGTCATCCAGTCTTCGTACTGCTGGATGTCTTTCCCGTCGTAGACGGCCATGGGGATCGGTCGGGAATCGGTCCCTTCGGGGATCAATTCGACTTGCATCACCGGTGTGAGCCCCGAGCGATCACGTCGGGAACTGGGGACGGCTTCGACTGGATTCGGACGGCCACCGTTCGTCGACACATTCTGGGTGGGGAACTTGAGGGAGGGAGCCAATGCTAAGGGGGAATCGGTCGAGCGCGACGAGTCTTTGCGACTGCCCCCCAGATATCCCAGTCCAATCGCGACAAGGGTACTTGCCACGAGCGCGGTCGAGCGGAGCCAACTGCCCCGGACACGAAGAGGTTGTCCCTGGGATGGCTCTGACGCGGTCGAAGCAGCGGGAGTACGCACAAAGTCCAGCCCGGCTTGAGACCATACCTGGTGCTCGATAAAGGCCAACGCGACGGCTCGCCAACCGGCAGGAGTGCGTTCCAACTGGCACAACAGTGCCTGCTGCTCGACCTCATTCAACTCGCCATCGACACAACGTTGTACAGTGTGTTCGTCCAGGTCATAACTCATCGCGTTGGCTCCCCAGGCGGGGGTAAAAGGGACGAATCGCGTTCCGTGGACCGCGACAACTCGGCACGCAATCGCTTGCGAGCCAACAACAGTCGGTATTCGATCGTATTCAGGGTGACTCCCAACCGATCGGCCAACTGTTGATAGCTCCAGTTTTCGGCGTGTTTCAGAATCAGAATCTGTCGATCGAGATCGAGCAGAGCCTCAAATGCGCATCGGATTGAGTGCTGACGCTCCTTCCCCAGCAGCCACTGCAATGGATCACCCCCATCCGTGGAGGTTGCTGGCGGACGCTGATCCGCCACTCGACTGACCAATTTTCTCCGACGACCAGCGGACCGCCGATACATCAGGCTCTGTTTCACGGACACTCTGTACAACCACGGAGCGACTTTGGTGGGGTCCGTTGGTCGATTTTTCGATTTCAGCACCCCGAGTGCCACCTCCTGCATCACATCATCGACCGCTTGCGGCTCGTTGAGTCGCGTGCGGATGACCATTCGGAGCCACGATTCGTGTTCTGCTAACGCCTCTCCCCAATGAATCTCGGTGTGAGATTTGGCCTGACCGGTCGAACTGTCAGGCCAGATTTGCATAGAACAGGCAGCTGTGACCGAGGGACAGACCGTCTGAGGCGGACGACTGAGAAGCCCTCATCCGCAGACTGCTGGGAATTGTTGCCACTGGACCCCAGAAACGGGAGGGGAACTGGAAAAAAATGGGAATCGGGCGTGTGTGCGTCAAGAAAGTATGCAGCGGCAGAAATTCACCACGCATGCACGAGTCGAAGTGCCCGGCCAGTTTTGATGGCGGGAGTCAATCTCAAGAGGGCATGTGGTTCCAGACTGTCTTGGACGGGCAGTGTTGATTTCGGTCCGATCCGCTTTCGAGACCTGGCGAGTGGTCAGTGCATGGCCAGTGGCATGCCCGAAACAGCTCTCGGGTCGTTTGCCGGTCTCGCGATCAGCGGCAGCTCCAGTCCCCCCGATAATCTCACCGCAGTGATTCACCGCAGAGGGCGCAGGGGTTCGCAGAGGAAAGCGAGCATGGGCCAGGCATGGGTGAGGAAACGACGCGGATCCAAGTCCTCTGAGTACTTCTGCCCCATTTGCGGTGCCACCTTGTGCGAGCTGCGATGTTTGCGGCCCCGTCGCCGTAGAAATGGGCCAGAACACAGTGTCAAGGTGTGAGTGCGTCACAAATGAAGGCTGCGGAAAGATTCACCCGCCCGCGTACTGGCGAACGCAGCAACGCATCAACCGCGCAGCCGCCTTCCCAGGGCATCAATCATGGCCTGCGACGCCTTGCGGGCCTCAGCGAATCCAGCCGGGGTGATGGAGCCGCTGCGGCAGTAGTCGAGGATGATTTGTTCCCCGGCCATCAGTTCGCGGCAGGCATCGGGGATCTCGCTGGCGATCTCGAGCGGGATCGTCGAGACGCCGTTGCGGTCGCCGTGCAGCAGCACGCCCGGCTCGATGCAGATGCCGCCGACCGTGACCGGCACGTTGAGGTGCGGCATGTGGCAGTACCCGTGCGAGCAGATCGACCCGCCGGTGAAGACCGGGAAGTCGATGGCCTCGACTTGGTCGAGGTCACGCCCCGCTCCCGAGG
>JANOKO010000147.1:0-2073 GCA_031419335.1 Planctomycetota bacterium | reverse complement strand
GTGACGTAGGGACTTGTCACGATGCACGACGTTTGTTTGACCATTCACGGACTGGTATCCTCTCTTCGTCGGGCTCCTGACTCAGGAGCTGTCGCGGGTGTTGAACTGGAAACGGACAAGTCGAGACATGGATCTAACGGGCAAGAACATCCTGATCACGGGGGCCTCGCGGGGGATAGGTCGCGGCTGTGCCGTCGAGATGGCGGCGGCCGGTGCCAATATCGGGATCAACTTCCGGTCACATGCGGGTGAGGCCGAAGAGGTCGCGGAGGAGATTCGACAACTCGGACGGAAGGCGACTTTGCACCAGTGCGATGTGGCCGATCAGGAGTCGGTTGAGAAGATGGTGGCCGACTTCTCGGCGAAGATGGGGTCGCTCGACGGGTACGTATCGAACGCGGCCTACAGTGATCGCGAGTCGATGGTTAAAGCCGACATGGAGGGGTTCAAGCGAACCATCGATGTCTCCATGTGGGGAGCCTTTTTCGGCGTCCGCGCGGCTGCCCAGCAGATGATTCTGCAAGGGAAGGGCGGATCGATCCTGGTCGTCAGTTCGCCTCACGCCTACCTGCCGATTCCAACCGCGATGGCCTACAACATGGCCAAGGCCGCCATCGATCACATGGCCCGTACGGCTGCTATCGAACTGGCTCGGTATCGCATTCGAGTGAACATCATGCATCCGGGTTGGATCGATACCCCCGGAGAGCGCAAGTACTTCAGCGACGAGCAACTCGCCGAAGGTGCCGAAGGCATTCCCTGGGGCCGGATGGGAACGCCGCAGGAAATGGGCCGTCTGGCGCGGTTCATGATGTCGAGCGATTGCGATTACATGACCGGCAGTACGGTGCTGATGGATGGCGGGATCACATTGCCGTGGTGGTCCAAGCGTGAGGATGGGAAGCAGTAATGGCTGCGAACAGACCACTTCCCGAGGTTCGAGCGTGCGGGGTGTTGGTTGTCATCGGTGAGCCGATCGAGCGGTTCCTGCTGATGCGGCATCAGGACCGCTGGGATCTGCCGAAGGGGCACGTCGATCCCGGCGAGACCGATATCGAGTGTGCCCTGCGCGAGATGGTCGAGGAGACCGGCATCCCGGTCGATGCCATCGACCTCGACCCGCTCTTTCGGTTCGAACACAAGTACAAGGTGCGTGAAGCCCGCAGCGGCGGGGAGCTCAAGCTCAAGACCCTCGTGATCTTTCTGGCCCGCCTGACCCGCGAGGTCGAGATCAGCGTGACCGAACACCCCGGCTACCAGTGGTTCCCATGGCGTCCCCCGCACCAGATTCAGGATCAGACGATTGACCCGCTGCTGGCCTGTCTGGAGCGGTTCGTGGGATAGGCTTCCAGCCTGTCGTCGGATTTTCCGAACCCGTCGCGATTATCGTGAGACATTCCCATGTGGGACGAAAGTCGCCCCCCCGGACTCGGAGAGTCCGGCGACTTTGTCGGATACCGTGAACACCTGGCTTCCGGCCTGCTATCTTGTACAGTCCCTGACAGGCTGGAAGCCTATCCCACGGTCGCTCCCCTCCACTCCTCCTCTGCCTTATGCCATACCCCACCGAACCCAGTCTCACTCCCGACAAGCCACTCCAGATCGGGCGGCACACGCTAAAGTCGCGGCTGATCGTCGGGACGGGGAAATACCGCACGTTTGACGACATGCGGAACTGCCTGGAGGCCAGCGGCTCCGACGTGATTACCGTCGCAGTACGCCGCGAGCGACTCATTGATGCCGAGGGGCGAAACATCCTCGACTTCATCGACCTGGCCAAGTACACCATCCTCCCCAACACTGCTGGGTGCTTCACCGCTGATGATGCGGTGCGGGTCGCGAGACTGGGCCGGGAGATCCTCAGCGGACTCGAAAACCCCGGTGCCGACTGGGTGAAGCTCGAAGTGCTCGGCGACAAGAAGACCCTGCTCCCCGACCCAATTGCCACGCTGCAGGACACTGAAGCCCTGGTGAAGGACGGCTTTCAAGTCCTGGTCTACACCACCGATGCTCCGATCACAGCTCGCCGACTCAAAGAGGCCGGAGCCGTCTCGGTCATGCCCGCTGGCAGCC
>JANOKO010000146.1:0-2580 GCA_031419335.1 Planctomycetota bacterium | reverse complement strand
GGGTGGTCGGTACGCTTTCGCGGGACTGATGAGTTCGATCCTGATTCGAACGCTGATGCCGATGGGGCTGGGGGTGATCTGGCATGAGGTCCACCCCGATTGGCCCGTGATGAACGTGGTCGAAATTCATGTCCCACTGTTTTTGGTGTCGCTGACGGTTGAAACCATTCTCGTGGTCGATATCGTGAGCAAGTCGTCTCCTGGATCATTTTTGGGGAAAGGCCGCACGTCGCGGAAACTGCATGGCTGACCCAATTCTGCACATCAAGGACGCCTACTTCTTTGAAGTGCCCAAGTTTCTGTGGCGACCGCATTACACGTCGACCGCCGATGTGCCCGCCTTCTTGACCAAGGCCCACCCCCACGCTGATCTCGAAGAATACAACCACGGTTTGGCCGGAAAGATTCTGATCCCCCAGCCGTTTGGCACACTGAAGAACTTCTACGCCGCCGAGAGCGGCTTCTGCATCTCGAAGGTCATGATTATCGAGGTGGTCGTCGCGATCTTCCTCTTCTGGGCCTTCCAGAAATTCTCCAAATTGATTCGCGCGGACAAAGCCCCCGAGGGCAAGGGCTGGAACGCCTTTGAAGCACTCGTGCTGTTCGTGCGAGACGGCATTGCCCGAACGGCGATTGGCCCCGACGGCGACAAGTTCGTGCCGCTACTGGGGACCGTCTTCTTCTTTGTGCTGATCTTGAATCTGATCGGCATGTTGCCCTGGATCGGAGCGGCCACGGGAGCGTTCTCGCTGACACTGGTGCTGGCCGGGTTCATGCTGATCCATGCGATCTACGCCGGGTCGAAGAGTCTGGGTGTGATCGGGTTCTGGACAAACATGATCCCCAAGCTCGATCTGCCGCTGTGGATGTTTCCGCTTAAGATCATCATCTGTGCGATCATCTTCGTCGTGGAAGTCGTCGGCCTGTTCATCAAGCACGGGGTGCTTGGCGTGCGTCTACTGGCCAACATCGTCGCGGGCCATCTGGTTCTGACTGCCATCCTCGGCATGATCGCCAGTGCGGCTGGCCTCTCCTTCGGAATGTGGGGGACGGTGGCGGTGGTGGTCTCGCTGGGCGGGGCGGCGATGAGTGTTCTGGAACTGGCGGTTTGCTTCCTGCAAGCCTATGTGTTCACATTTCTGTCGGCGGTGTGGCTGGCCTCTGTGATTCATTCACACGGCGATCACGCGCATGATGACCACGGTCATGAGCATGGTCACGAACCGGGACCAGCCCACTAACTCTGTTTGCACAATCCGGTCTGCGGCCCGCCCCTCGAAGTCGAATGGCAGCCCCGGTCCACAAACCACTGTTTCCTGTTGGGAGAGCGTCAAGTGAAAAGTCGGATTCGATTTGCAGTGACCCTGCTCGCGGTCGTGTTCATGTGTGCGGCACCTGCGATGGCTGCGGAAGGCACTTCGCTGATCAGCTTCAGCGGAGCCTTCGGTGCTGGCCTCGTCGCCATCGGAGCAGCTCTGGGGATCGGGAAGCTCGCTTCCTCCGCCCTCGAGAGCATGGCTCGCCAGCCCGAAATCGCGGGCCAGATCCAGTTGGCGATGATCATCGCCGCCGCCCTCATTGAAGGTTTCACCTTCTTTGCGATCTACGTCTGCATGACCCAGAACCCTTGGCCAGCCCTGTAGTGGTGGCCCGGGTCTGTTGAGTGTTCCGTCTCGCGTTCTCTCTGGATCGGGTGGACCTGTGAAGTCTTTCTCTCTGCTCGCTCGATTGGGCCTGGCCGTTGTGCTGAGCGTGTCCGTCATGCCAGCGCTGTTCGCAGCCGATGCGGATCAACCGCCTGCGGCTGCCCCAGCTGCACCGATAGCGGGACTTCCCGCTGTCGATCCCGGACATGAGAAGGCTCATCGCGATCACATCGGCGAAGCGGGCGTCAACAAGCAACCGGAAGAGTTCCGGACTGACTTGGCCATCTTCTCGGCGATTGTGTTCGGGATCCTCGCCGCCGGTCTGTACTACACCGCCTGGCCGAAGATTCTCGGAGCTTTGGCCGCTCGGGAAGAGGGGATTCGCAAGGCAATTGCTGATGCGGAGGACGCCAAGGTGCAAGCCACGGCGTTCATGAAAGAGCACAAGGGACGCCTCGAAGCGGTCGAGAATACGGTCAAGGAAATCCTGGCCGAAGCTCGCCGTGACGCGGAACACACCAAGCTCGACATCACGAAGCAGGCCGAAGTCGAGGCGGAAGCGATCAAGAATCGCGCCATCGCCGAGATCAACCGGGCCAAGGATCAGGCTCTCGACGAGCTGTTCTCGACGCTGGCTCATCAAGTCTCGAAGGCCACCGAACAGGTGGTCGGTCGGGCCTTGACCGGGGCAGATCAGGAACGCCTGATTCAGGAAGCGGTCGGACAGTTCGCCCGTCAAAAGGCGTAGTGAAATTCGTAAGAATTTTGCCGAGTGATTTCAAATCGGTTGCCAAACGGCGAAAGTCTTACGACTTCCGCTACGACTACGGAACCCCCACAATGACTAGCGCCGCAGAGTCAGCTCGACCGAAACACGTTCTGGAAGATCCCAGTGCGCGTTCGATTGCCATGGTTTACGCTGTGGCCTTGCTCG
>JANOKO010000145.1:0-9761 GCA_031419335.1 Planctomycetota bacterium | reverse complement strand
CACCGACCCCAACGCCACCGTGGCCTGGTCCGGCGGGCTTTCACCTGGCTTCAAAACCGATGTCTCGCTGAAGACTTTCTTCGGTCGCGGCAGCGGGGAATCGATCCAGATGCTGTTCGAAGGAGATGGATTCGTCGTGATTCAGCCGTATGAAGAGGTGTACTTTCAGGCCCAATAAGCTCTGACGACGAGGAGATACTCACCTGACCATCGTCTCTCCGTGTCGGGGTCGGTACACTGCTGACAACATTCCCAACACCTCGGCACGACCGAGTTCCACATTTCCCTCTTCCGTACATGGAAGGTCTCCACATGAACCGACTGACTCGCTGTTTGTTTGCATTCGCTGGGCTGGCTTTGGGGACGCTCGTCGTCTCCGACATCCAGGCCGCCGATAACAAGAAGCCCGAAGCCAAGCCGCCCATCGCTGCGGTGTTTGGCATCAAGGGGGCCTTGCTGGAAACGCCGATTCCGGATGACCCGCTGTTTGGGGCGGTGGGGCTGGAATCGCTCCACTCGATGATCGCACGCCTCGACAAGGCCGCAGCTGACGAGAACGTCAAGGCGGTCGTCTTCATGCTCAGTTCTCCAGAGTTCAACTACGCACAGATTGAGGAGCTGCGCGAGGCAATGGACCGCGTGAAGGCGAGTGGCAAGACGATCTACGCCTTCTCCGATTCGCTGTCGACGAACAGTTATTCGCTAGTGGCAGGTGCGAACCGGATCAGCGTCGTCCCGACGGGTGATTTGTGGATCACGGGGATTTATGGCGAGCAGATGTACCTGCGCGGGATGTTCGATCTGCTGGGGATCGAGCCAGACTTTTTGACCTGTGGAGCCTACAAGAGCGCTGCAGAACAATACACCCGTAGCGGCCCTAGTGACGAAGCGAAAGAGATGTACAACTGGCTCTACGATGGCCTGTACGAGCGGGTTGTCGAGCTGATCGCCACCGGTCGAAACGTGCCGACGGACAAGGCCCAGGAGTGGATCAAGGCCGGGCTCTACTCAGCGGAATCCGCAGTGAAAGTGGGCCTGATCGATGCGGCGGAGGAGCGTCTGGCTCTCGAACAGCACTTGCGACAGACGTACGGCGAGAACTTGGTATTTGACAAGTCGTATGGCAAGCCGAAGGGATTGCAGATCGACATGAATAACCCGTTCGCTCTGCTGCAGGTCTGGGCCCAGATTCTCAATGGGCCACAGGTCCGCAAATTGACCAAGGACCAGATCGCCATCGTCTACATCGAAGGGGCCATCTCACTCGGGAATCCCGAATCGTCCCCGCTCTCCCTCTTGGGATCCTCGGGAGGGGCTTATAGCGAACCACTGCGGAAGGCGCTGCAAGCTGCTGCAGATGACCCGCTGGTCAAGGCCGTTGTGCTGCGGGTTGACTCACCCGGCGGATCGGCGACTGCCAGCGATGTGATTCTGAGATCGGTGAATCAGGTGAAGGCAACAAAGCCAGTCATCGTGTCGATGGGGAGTGTGGCAGGCAGCGGTGGGTATTACGTCGCGTGCAGTGCTCACAAGATCTATGCTGATGCGACCACAATCACCGGCTCGATCGGCGTGCTGGGCGGGAAGCTCGGGACACAGAATCTGTGGAACAGGGTTGGGATTCACTTCAAGTCGAATGAGCGCGGCGAGAAGGCCGGGATGCTCTTCGCCGGTCGCAAGTTCACTGCGGACGAGCGTGTGCAGATGCAATCCTGGATGGACGAAATCTATGGCGTGTTCAAGGGCCACGTGGTCGCAGGACGCGGAGACCGCTTGAAGAAACCGATCGATGACATCGCCGGGGGCCGCGTCTATACCGGTCGTCAGGCACTGGAGATCGGACTGATCGACGAGATCGGCACCCTCCAGGACGCAATCGAATTTGCAGCCACCGAAGCCAAGGTCGCCAAGGACTACGAATTGCAAGTCCTGCCCCGTCCGACGAACCCTCTGGAGGCCCTCTTCGGCGAACTCTCTGCCGGGGCTCCGAAGAAGGACGACAAGCACTTGGAACTGCCGGGTGGCGAAAGTTCGGGTGGTCGCTCCACCGGGGATACTGCGAGCAGCGACACGCTCCTCAAGCAAGCCCTGCCCCTGCTCAAGGGCCTCGACCCGCACCGCACGAAACTGGTACTCCAAGCTCTGCTGCATCTCGACCAGATCCAGCAGGAACGAGCCGTGCTGGCCATGCCGGGGGTGCTGGTGGAGTAAAGGATTCTTCAGCACTTTACCACAAGAGCGATGGTATCCAGTCGGAATGAGACTGCCTGGAAAGGTATGTCCTACTGAGCCAGCAGGGGTGGGGCATCAGCCCCCCGTGCCAGGGCGGCGCGTTGAACAATGCGGTTCGGTGGTCACTTGAGCGTTGATCAGCAAGTTGGCCGGGATGTCCGGCTCTCCTGTTGATCTGCGTACTCACTTCACATGCATTGTCCTCAGTGGACACACGACCGTCACGCCATCCGAGAACCTGACGGTGCGTGGCGTCTTCCCCAGGTTCCAGGCTACGTGCGTCCGCTTCCCGGCCTTCTGAAACACCGCGTAGCATGGCGTGTCGGCGGTCACGGTGCGGTCCACGTGGCCGTAGGCTTCGAGGGACTTGAGCCACACGAGGGTGTTGCAGAACGAGTTTCCGGCCTCGGGCTGGAGGTCAGCGGGGCGAGCGTGGAACTGAGTCAGGGCGTCCTGTGGGTCGGTCAGGCCGCGGTACATCCACATCAGGTCGGGCCAGGCGTCCCAGTTCGTGCCGTCCTGCGGATCTCGCTGCTTGGCCTTCTGGTCATCGGCCAGGTTCTCGGCCACCAGAGCGTTGTAGTTCTTCTCGCAATATTCCGGATACCTCCCCAGGTACAGATGCCCGCCTGTCAGCGGTAGCCAGTTGATGCCGTGGACCATCTCGGGGTTGCCGGAGAACCAGGTGCCGTTGGCCCCCTTGCCGCCCCAGACCATCGTCACAACCGACGGCGTGTAGTCCGCATGATGGAACTGGTCGGTCACGTCGTACCAGTAGTGGTTGATTGCCTCGACCTCGGTGGTGAGTTGCCAGATGCCCAGGTCGCGCAGCCGTTTGTCGCCGGTCGCTTCGCCATAGAGGATCAACCCGTACCAGGCGTTGATCGCCTCGCTCGATGACTCGTTGTTGTTGCCGTCCCCGAACTTCGCATGCCCGCTGGCCCACGTGTGTCCGGCATACGGATCGAAGTTGCGGAGGAACGGGAACAGCGGGTCGTCGCGATCGGGACTCGCCATGTCGCGAATCAACAGCTTCACCATCCCGCCCCAGCGCTCATCGGCGGCCCAGGCCGGGTCGCGACGGGCAATTTCTCCGGCGGCGCGGATGAAGTACCCGTAGTGGAAGTGGTGGTCGTTCAGTTGGTCGTCGCTGCCATAACTGGCGGGGTAGCCGATGAGCGTGCCCCAGTTCTGGTCGTAGAGGAACACGCCGTCGCCAGCGGGTTTTGGATGGCCCTTCGCGTCGGTCGCAGTGAGAAAGTTTTCGAGCGAGGTCTTGATCCGCGTGGTCAGTTCATCCACCACGGCTTTCTCACCGAGCTGCTCCGCGATCGGCAGCAGTGTGGCCCACTTTCCGAGTTGCTTGCCGAACCAGTAGGTGTCCCCCACCAACCGGCCCTCATGCTGGACATCCGCGGCAAGCAGTGTGCGTAACTCGGCCTCAGCGCCCTTCACTACGGGCAGCGACGGCAGCACGCCGGGGAAGGTCATCTCGGTGACGAACGACGTTCCTTCGCCGAGCTTCATCGGCCCACGCACGGAGGCGTACTCTTTGTCGAGCAGCTTCGTCTTCGCATGCAGCCACTGATGCGGGTAGAGCGAGAAGAGCGTCCCCGGGTCGGTCCCTTCGTAGGCTTTGGTGGTGAAGGCGAACTCGCTGCGAACAGTGGCGTGGGCCTCGTCGTAACTCCAACTCACCCGAGTATCGACCACATGCGAGTAAGCATACTGGCGGAACAGATCCAGCGTCGCTGGTTCCGCATCAGGAAGGAGGGCCACCGCGAAGTAGGTCTTCCCTTTCATATTCGCGGTCCAAGTCTTCTCCCCGATCCCAGACCAGCTCGACCCACTTGGAGCGAACAACCCGTAGTGCCGGTTCGCCACCGAAATGCCGAGGACTGCATCGCTCGCCGTCCCGCTCCAGACGCGAGGTTGCTCGCCAAACGTGAGCGTCGGGTCGCCGCCCTGGAAGGTCACATACACGAACGGAGAACCGTGCCCGAAGCTGGTGCGTAACTGGTGGCCGTCGGACTCGAATAGAGTCGAGACGAACCAGTCGCTGAAGCCATCGACGCGGGACTCGGTGAATTTGGTGACAGCCGAGTGCCCGATGACCAGATCGACCGCTCCGCCGCCCATGATGGCTGCGGTATTCGCGACCATATTCATGCCGGGGTAGCTGACCTGCAGTCCGCCCGCGACGGCCTTCACGCCTAGCGGATGCGGGAACATCGCACTCGACAGCGGCTCCCACGCCAGCGAACTCCACCAGTCATTCGTCGGCATCGCTCCTTGCACCGTAGCTGTCTTGTAGACCGTGGCCGGGGGCTGCTTGGTGTTCGCGGGAGCGAGGGTGGTGTAGCTGCCGAGTCCGACGCTGACGATGTCGTCGGCGAAGAGCACGGGACACAGCATCGCGATCCACACGGTACTCAAGAGCCGCGCTGGATGTACGAACCCATTCATGAGTCGGCAAGCAGAGTGAGGTGGGCGATTTGATTCCAGATGCACAACTGGTCCTTAATCAGTGAACGCCGAAAAGAGAGCGGACGGGCTGCGAGTGTCATTCGGCTCAGTTGACCACATTCCTTGGTGGCTTGCCGAGCAGCACACGTCGGCAGTTCTGGCTGCCTTTGATGCGCATGTCGTCTAAGCCCTCTTCGCAGTAGAACGCCGAGTGGGGGTTGATAATGATCCGGTCGTGGGCCAAGGTGCCGGGAGTTCGCCAGGCTGTAATCAGCGGGTCGCCTTCGGCAGGCGGCTCGACTTCGAGCACATCGATCGCGGCTCCCCGCAGGTGTTCTGACTCGATGGCCGCCTGTACCGCATAGACATCGACGCAGCCTCCGCGAGCCGTGTTCACAAGGTACGCCCCCTGCGGCAGGAGCGCGATCGTTTTGGCATTCAGGATGTGCTGGGTCTCGGCGGTGCGTGGGCAGTGGACGCTGACCGCAGACACACGCGGGAGCATCTCTTCGAGCGTATCGCAGCGGGTCACGCCGATGGCTTTGTCCATCCCGTCGACCACGTACGGGTCATAGAACAGCACGTCGAGTCCGAGAGCCTTGGCTCGAATGGCTGTCGCGGTTCCAATGCGACCCAAGCCGATAATCCCGAGGGTCTGCCCTCGCAGACGGTGCAGCGGGCGAACCTGTTCGTAGATCCACGGTCCTTGCCGGTCTTGCAATCGGCTGTTCATGTAGTGGACTCCGCGCATGAGCGTGAGCAGCATGGCGATGGCGGAGTCGGCGACCTCTTCGGTGCCATAATCGGGGACATTGGCAACCGCGATGCCCCGCTCTCTTGCCGCCGCCCGGTCGACGTTGTCGAATCCGACACCGCAGCGGACGATCAGTTTGCACTGCTTGAGGCGCTCGATGGTCTGGCGAGTGATCGAGATGAAGTGGTAAAGCATGATGGCATCGGCGTCTTCAATCTTCCCGATGAGATCACTTTCGTGATACGCATTCAGCGCGACCACATCGGCCAAATCGCCGAGGATTTGCTCTTCGTGCGTGAGCGGGGGAGTGATGAAATCGGTGACAACAACCAACGGACGCGACATAGCGAGTGAATCCAGTCAGAGCAGTTCGAAATTGGTCAGTACGCGGATCAGAAGTCAGATTCCGCAGCCACAGCCTCGGAAGTCGATCAGGCTGCGTCAAGCGAGACGCAGCACGGGCGTGAACCAAGGGGCGGATGTCCTAGTTTGTCGAGAAGTCCACACGGCGAAAAAGACATCCGACCGAGTGGTGGATGGGTGGCCGTTTGACGAGTTCAAGGATGATTCACACCGCTCGTTCCCTGACATGCCTGAGCCTGAATCTGCTGGTAGAAATCCACATAGAGTGGGACGCAAACCGATTCGGTGAATCGCGTACGGTAGCGGGTTAAGGCTTCTGCGGCGAGTGGCATCAATAAGGCTGGCGTCTGCGACGCATGCAGGAGTACTGTCGCCAACGACTGCTCATTCTCGATCTCAGCGAACAGAGCGCATTCCGCATCCAAAAAATGAGACGGTCCCTGTGTCCGCGTGGTGATCACGGGCAACCCTCGGGCCATGGCTTCCAGCAGCGCGATGCCAAAAGATTCTGTCCGCGAAGAGAGGATGAAGGCATCGTGGCGGTCCAGAAACTCCGAGACATCGTCGACCCAGCCCACAAACTCGACAGTGTGCTCCAGCCGCAGTTCCCGAGCCAGCGACGAAAGAGCGGCTCGTTCGGGTCCATCGCCTCCAATCGTCAACTTTGCATGCCCACCCGCATCCAGGAGAATGCGCATCGCTCGCAAGAGAATATCGTAACCCTTCACCCGATGGAGACGACCACAGGTGACGAACCGGATCGGTGAACCAGCCACGACTCGAGGTGTTTCGACTGCGGGGAATCTCGCAAAATTCGGGATCACGGTAATGCGATCCGCAGAGATCCCTTGTCTCAGAAGATAGTCTCTCAGATCCGGCGTGATGCACACGAAATCATCGACCCGTCCGTAGTATTTCAGTTTGTGATAGTTGTGCAGCGTGGCCACCACGGGAATCTGGAGCGATCGAGCGGCCCGACCTCCGAACGCCGCTCCCCGTGACATGTGAACATGAACGGCGTCCGGGGCAAAGCGGCGGAGTTGTCTCCGAATTTGGAACATGGCCCAGAAGTCCAGGGCACAGCGGACCTTGATGGGGGTGACCAGAATGTCCGGGTGAGCCTCCAGCAGATGGCGTTTGACAAAGTCCGTGTGGCAGATGGCCTGTACGGCATGACCCCGATCAGCAAGCGAGAGAGCCAAGTCGACGAACAGTCGTTCTCCACCGCCGAATCCCTGGCCAATCATGAGTTGTGTGATTCTCATGAGGCTGTTCCTGGGGGCGAGTGGGCTGAGGTGAGCTGGCTTCAGCGGCCCGGTGTTCGAGACGAGACCGTACCCACGGCATTACACGGTGCGTTCAAACACAAAGAAGTCGGCATGTGACCCCTGCTGATTGTTCCCCTGAAACGGATACCGATTCGGAATGTGCTGCGTCAATCGCCACGCGGGACGGAATTCTGTCACCCAGCGTGTGAATTCGCGGTGGCGGACATGTTGTGAACTTGCCGCGGGGTCGCCCTCTTGATTCGATGAATAAACCACGACGACTCGTTCGGCTGCGTCAAACAGACGTTCCATGTACTGCTTATAGACTTCATCTTCGATGAGGTGATACACGACATCCAAAGACAGACTGAGTTCCGCAGTCTCTTCAGGGGCATCCTTCAATAAGGCAAACTGCTTGGTGGAATCGGTCTGGAACAGGGCACGACACTGGGTGATGGCGTCCGGGCTGACATCATATCCCAGATAACGCGGGTAGTTCGCCAGCGTCAGTTGATTCCCATCGCCGCAGCCGAATTCGATCACCGACCGGATGCGTTTCTCGAACACGAGTTGATTGAGGATCTCGGCCTTAAAGGCGGCGAGGTGCTTGTATGACCCGGCACCCGATGTCCCGCCCTGAGCGTAGCGCTCTCGCCAGTATTCTGTCGATCCGGGGAAGGCAGACGCGCTGGATCGCTTCGACCAGACGCGCTTGATCGATCGCATCAGCTTTCCCACGATGGTGGCCATCTGTGACTCCTCGATTCGGAAATTCAGCCTACGGGCCGAGCAACTGACTGAAACGCTTCCGCTGTGTCAGGCGAGATTGGGAATGAAGATGACATTCCGAATCGCCTGCGCGGCGTCTGGAGCCCCGTGGCTCAAAATCTGAGCCACGCTGGTCAGTCGGCCCTCGACCATCATGAATGCCGAATACCCGAAATCGGTGAACCGCTGGACCGAGTCTCGCCAGGGACGGTCCCCGTTCCAATCGATGATCTCCACCAACATCACGGGATGGTCCCGGCGGATCAACTGCTCGCAGCCTTCGAGGACTTCCAGTTCGTGGCCCTCGACATCAATTTTGATGAAGCCGACATTCGGGAGCGTCTGATCATCCAGGCAGACAGTTTCCACAGAGACGCGCACGACATCTCCATCAAAGCGAGCCGAGTCGAGAGTGCCGATGTTGTTGCAATATCCCTGCTTGTTCCGGGGGACGACGAGTTCGGCCCGGCCCGGCTTGTTGGATACGGCATACGGCAGCACTGTGACATTCGAGGGCATGGCCTCCGTCAACAGGGTCCGCATGGCCGGATTCGGTTCATAGGCGATGACGCTCGGGCACAATTGAGACAGAAAATACGTATAAGTGCCCTTGTTCGCACCGACATCCAGTGCGGTGCGATCACGCGGCACCAGAAAGGGGAGTAGCTTCAACTCCGACTCTCCCCGCCTCAAAGCCCGTCTCGCCCGCCACCAGGAATGCACTCGGGGAGGCACGACCGCTCGCGCTGTTCGCTGTGTCCAACTCAACAGATGCTGTTCGCCACTATCCATGGGCTTGCTCCCGGGGGACTGAATGTCGCCGGGGTTATCCACGGGGAGGTCGATGTGTGTCAAGATGAACCGCGAATGCTCCCCACTCCCTGGAGTCCCGGATGCTTCGCTGTTGCGTCTTTACGGTGAATACGCCATTGACTGAAATACGAGTGGAAACTACAAGCCGCCCGCACTCGATCTCACTGGACCCAGACTCCAGAGAGACATGCTCCATGCAGGTTCCCGGGAGAAACGCCGTGTCAATGAATGTGACTGCCAGCCCACTCAAGGCCGGAATGGCCTTCGGAGTCGACCCCAGTCGCCGCGAGCGCTATAGCCTCCGGCAGGCACGTTACTTCGAAATCGGCACCGATCTGGCCAAACGGGGCCGTGAAGCCATCCAGGCGGGTCAGCGTCTCCAGGTTCTGGACATTGGGGCTGGCCAAGGTCTGACGCTGCGTCATCTGGAGGTGCATGACGGGGCTGAGGGGATCGAGCTGTCGGGAGTTGATGTTGAACGCTACGAGAACCTGTACCGCCCGGAGGCTTGGAAAAACTTCTGGGTCGCGGATCTGATGGCGGGCTTGCCCCCCGTTCCCAGCGAGGCCTACGACATCGTGATTTGCGAACAGGTCTTCGAACATTTGACGGAACTTGAACTGGCCATGTCCACGATCAATCGCGTGCTGAAACCCGGTGGTGTGGCGATCTGTGGTGTGCCGATTTTCCCCTATGGAGTTGACGCACTTCGCAAAGTCATTGTGCCCGTGATTGACCGGCTGAATCCTCCGAAGAAGCCGCGTGGACATGTACAGAGTTTCTCAAAGTACTCATTTCTGAAGCTGTTTCGCCAACACACGGGATTGGCTGTGGAGGAATGCCGAGGGTTCCGGATCGTGTCTGGAGGTCCCTTGAAGGCGCTGGAGAATCAGGAGTGGTGGTATCGTCTGAATCGGAGCATCGGCAAGGTGGTGCCGAGCCTGTGTACGGAGATTCAAGTGGTGGCCACCAAGCCCCTGGCAAAAGCCGCGTAGGCCAATGGCGGGAATTCAAGTCCCTCGTAGGCCGGCCTTTCCAGGCCGTCCTCGATCGGTTCTTGCAGCCAGACGGCCTGGAAAGGCCGTCTTACGGGGAGG